>DATHVI010000082.1:0-2336 GCA_035461385.1 Solirubrobacterales bacterium | reverse complement strand
GCGCTGCTCGGCTTCGGCGCCCTCAGCGAGGCGGCGGCCTACGACATCCTCGTCTCCAGTCCGGTGCTGCTGCTGGGGGTGTTCGCGATCGGGGCCGCGTTCGGCGAGCGGGCAGGCGAGGGCGTGCGCGAGCGCGTGCTCGCGTTCTTCACCCGAAACCCGCCGCTCTACGCCGCGGTCGCGGGATTGGCGGCGCCCGACTCGCTCGCCCCCGACATCCTCGTCGACGGGTCGCGGATCGCGGTCATGGCCGTGCTGCCGCTGGGATTCTTCGCCGTCGGCGTCGTCCTCGCCGAGGTCGCCGACGAGGGGAGGGTCGCGTTCCCCCCGCCGCTCGACGCTTCGGTGGCGAGCGCCGTCGCGCTTCGGCTGATCGCCGGGCCGGCGCTGCTGTTCGCGCTCGCCGCGCCGCTGATCGACCTCCCGGACACCTATCTGCTGCTCGCGGCGATGCCGACCGGACTCAACACGATGATCGTCGCCCACGCCTACGGGCTCGACCTGCGGATCGCCGCCGGGGCGATCGCCTGGTCGACGGCGATCGCGGTCGCCGTGCTGGCGCTCGCTGCGGCGTTCACCTGATCCCCGCGTCCCCGCCGCCCGGCCTCCTAGCATTGGGCGCCGTGCGCTACCCGGTTGAGTCGTTCACCGATCGCGAGATAGAGCTCCTCGCTCCCCACTTCACCAACCTCGATCGGCCCGTGTTCTGCCTCGTCAACCTCCCCGAGACGGTCAAGGGCGCGCTGTTCGCTCGCTACTCTCGCTACGGGGGCACGCTGCGCCGCCTCTACCTCGATGAGTTCGCCGCCGACGTCGGCGACGGGACGAGGCCGTTCGACGGCGCCGAAGGCGAGCGGGCGGCGCGGCTCTACCAGAGCGTCTTCCTCGGCTACGGCGACGACTCGATCGCCCAGCTCGGCGGCGCCCACCTCGCCTGCGAGTGGGTCTCGAACGTGGTCACCAAGATCCTCCAGCGGGGGCGGCTCGCCGCCTACCTCGAGCAGTCGACGCGCTACATCGCCTACGACCTGCCCCTCCCCACGGGCGGCTACCGCTACTACACCGACGACGAGCTCGGACCCGAGTTCACGGCGGCGATGGACGAGCTGTTCGCGATCTACTCGCGAAGCCTCGAGCGGGCCTCAGCCTGGGCCGGCGAGCGCTGGCCGCGGGAAGACGAGCCCGAGGCCGCCTGGAAGCGCTCGATCCGCGCCAAGGCGCTCGACCTGCTGCGCGGCCTGCTGCCGGCGTCGACGCTGAGCCACGTCGGGATCTATGCCTCGGGTCAGGCCTATGAGCAGCTCCTGCTGCGACTGCTCGCCTCACCGCTGCCGGAGGCCAGGGCGCTCGGCGAGCTCGCCCTCGGCGAGCTCCAGCAGGTGATCCCGAGCTTCGTCGCCCGGGTCGAGCGGCCCGACCGCGGCGGCGAGTGGATCGAGTACCTGCGCTCGCGGCGCGTGGCGGCCGAGCGCGCCGTCGCGCGGCTCGGCCTCGATCGGCGCGAGGGCATCGCGGCGCCCTCGGTCGACCTCGTCCGGATCGAGGGATCCGAGGAAGACCTCCTCTGTGCGTCGCTGTTCGAGTCGTCGGGCGCGCCGGAGGCCGAGATCCGCCGCCGGGTCGCCGGCCTCGACCCGATCGAGCGCGGCGAGCTGATCGGCGAGCTCGCCGGCGAGCGCGTCAACCGCCGCCACCGGCCCGGGCGCGGCTGGGAGGCGATCCGCTACCGGTTCGAGATCGTCTCCGACTACGGTGGCTTCCGCGACCTCCAGCGCCACCGGATGCTGACCTGCCAGTGGCAGCGGCTCGGCCCCGAGCTCGGCGCCGGGGTGCCGGATGAGGTCCGCGAGGCCGGGGTCGGATCCGAGTACGAGCGGGCGCTCGAGCTCTCGAGGGCGGAGTTCGAGCGGCTGGAGGCCACGGGCCTCCCCGACGCGGCCCCCTACGCCCTCTGCCTGGGCTACCGGATTCGCTACGTCCTCGACCTCAACGCGCGCGAGGCGATGCACGTCTGCGAGCTGCGCTCCGGTCGCGAAGGACACCCCACCTACCGCGCCGTGGCGCAGGCGATGCACGAGCAGATCGCCGCGGTGCACCCGGGGATCGCCGGCGCGATGCGCCACGTCGACACGTCGCGCGAGCCGCGACTGGAGCGCATCCTGAGCGAGATCCGGACGCACCGAAAGCGCGTCCAGGCGGGCGCCGCGGCCGGATAGCGCTCCGTTCGTCTCGCGTCCCCGCGCTACGATCGCGACATGCAGGGGGTCACGCTGCTCGCGGGACTCGCACTTCTCGGCTCGCTCGCCGTTCCCGCTGGCCTGCTGGCGAGCCAGGAG
>DATHVI010000081.1:0-1999 GCA_035461385.1 Solirubrobacterales bacterium | reverse complement strand
CCGATTACGACTCCTGGAACCAGTTCGCCCGCGTCGCGCTGCTGATCCTGTTCTCCTCCGGGGCCTGCGCGGCGTCGACCGCGGGGGGGATCAAGGTCATCCGCACCGTCCTGCTGACGAAGGCGGCCCGGCAGGAGCTCGACCGGCCCCTCCACCCGACCGCGGTCCGGGTGCTGCGGTTCGGCGGCCACGCCTACAGCGAGGACGTCCGCCGCGCGGTACTCGGGTTCTTCCTCGTCTACGCGATGGTCTACGCGGTCGGCTCGCTGGCGATGGCGGCGACCGGGGTCGACCCCGTGACCGCGATCAGCGCCGCGTCGTCGGCGATCAACATCATCGGCCCCGGCCTCGGTGAGATCGGCCCCGACGCCACCTGGCAGGCGCTGCCCGACTTCGGACGCGCGGTCGCGGTGGTGATGATGATCGCTGGGCGGCTCGAGGTGTTCACGGTCGTCGTCCTGCTCGCGGCGATCTTCGGCTCGCGCCGCTGACCGCGAGCGTCGGGGCAGGCGAACGACACGGGCTACCCTGCCCGGCATGGGCGATGACCGCAAGATCCCCAGGGGCAGGGTTCGCCGCTCGACCAAGCTCGGGACGGCGATGGGCGTTCAGGGCGCGCGCTACGCGGGCACCCGAGCGGCGGGGATCGCGCGCTCGGAGGAGGGCGCGCAGCGCCGGCTCGAGACGCGCCACCTCGAGACGGCGATGAAGATGGCGTCGGTGCTCGGCGAGATGAAGGGGGCGGCGATGAAGCTCGGCCAGCTCGCGTCGTTCATCGACACCGAGTTCCTGCCCCCCGAGTACGCGGAGATCTACCACGAGCAGCTCGCGGCGCTGCGAACCTCGGCGCCGCCGATGCCGTGGGAGCGGGTCAGCAAAGTGCTCGAGGAGGAGTACGGAGCGCCGCCGTCGGAGCACTTCACCGAGCTCGAGCCGGAGGCGTTCGCCGCCGCCTCGATCGGGCAGGTCCACCGCGCGAGGCTGATCGACGGGCGCGAGGTGGCGGTGAAGATCCAGTACCCCGGGGTCGCGGAGGCGCTCGAGTCCGACCTCGCGAACGCGGGCGTGATCATGCGGCTCGCGCGGACGATCGCGCCCGGCCTCGACGCCAAGGCCGTCGCCGAGGAGCTTCGCCTGCGGGTGCTCGAGGAGCTCGACTACGAGCTCGAGGCGCAGAGCCAGCGCAGCTTCGCGCGCGCCTACCGCGATCACCCCTTCATCTACGTCCCCGACGTGGTCACGAGGCTGTCGCGCCGGCGGGTGCTGGTGACCGAGTACGTGAGCGGGATGCAGTTCGAGCAGATCAAGCAGCTCGAGGCCGACGAGCGGAGCCGGTTCGGCGAGATCGTCTACCGGTTCTGCTTCGGCTCGATCTACCACCTCCAGCACTTCAACGCCGACGCCCACCCGGGCAACTACATCCTGCTCGGCGACGGCCGGGTCGCGTTCCTCGACTTCGGGATGACGAAGAAGCTCGACGCCGAGCAGATCGAGCTCGAGCAGCGCGCGGTCGACGCCGCCGTCCGCCGCCACCCCGAGGCGCTTCGCGAAGCGCTCCACGACCTCGGCTTCGTCAAGCGCCCGTCGAAGCTCGACGCCGAGCGGCTGCTCGACCACGTGATGCTGGTCGGCGGCTGGTACATGGAGGACCGCGAGTACGAGGTCTCGCCCCGGCGGGTGGCGAAGATCATCGAGTCGACCTCCGACCCGCGCTCGGAGTACTACCCGCTGATGCGCCGCGAGAGCCTCCCCGCCGAGGAGCTGATGGGCAGGCGGATGGAGACCGGCCTCGTCGCCGTCCTCGCCCAGCTCCGGGCAAAGCGGAACTGGCACCGGATCATGCGCGAGTGGGTCTACGGCGACCCGCCGGCGACCGAGCTCGGCGAGCTCGAGTGGGACTACTTCGAGGCCCGCGGCCCGCGCCGCGTTCCCGGCATCGTCGGCTGAGCGGCGCCGACCCGGGCCGCCGGGACACGCGTGGCAGCGCCCGCCGGCGAGG
>DATHVI010000080.1:0-30172 GCA_035461385.1 Solirubrobacterales bacterium | reverse complement strand
TTGGACATGCGCCCCGAGCGAACGTTCCAATTTCGCCTGATCCTCCCGCCGAGGAGGCCATAGCGACATGAGCGCTGCTCCACCCCGGAAACCGCAAGGAGGACGACGAGCTACCGACCGCTAGTTGACACCGAGCCCGTTTTCGGCCGAGATCGGCGAGATCGAGCGCTTCCCCTCACCCGAGAAGTTCGCCGGCTACACCGGGCTCTGCCCACGGGTGGTCCAGTCGGGTGACGCCGATCGGCGTGGGCCCTTGACCAAGCACGGCCCGACCTACCTGCGCTGGGCATTGTTGGAGGCGACGATGCACGCGCTTCGCCATCCCGCCTACCGAGAGCGCTACCAGCGCACGAAGAAGCGGCTCGGCAAGCAGCGCGGGGCGAAGGTCGCCCAGGTCGACGTCGCCCGCCGCCTCGCCCACGCGATCTGGCACATGCTTACTCGGAACGAGGAGTTCGCTCCCCGAGGCGCCGCATTTCGTCTGGCGGCCTGACCGCCCTCTTTGGACATGCGCCCCGAGCGAACGTTCCAATTTCGCCTGATCCTCCGCCGAGGAGGCCATAGAGACATGAGCGTTGCTCGACCCAAGATCCTGAGAGGAGGCTGACTCGCGAACTATCGACCGCCACTTGACAGCCGACCCTTCTTCATAGAGACGAGTCGCGAGCGTCTGAGCGATCGATCAGCGCGCGCCTCCAATGGGCGACGACCGGGCGCACGGTGTGTGCACGCGCCTGCACGCGAACGGAGGCGTCGGCGTTCATGGCATAGATCTCTGCCACGTACGGGATCGAACCCCGCGGACCAACTATGCCCCGTTGCCCCATGCGGGCTGCACGACTCGATCGTGGATCCGCGCCGGGGCGGTGCGATGTTAGGTTGCAGGCGATGGCCCGGGAGGGCTCTGCAACGCTGGACCGCCTCCGCGCCGCGGAGGTCGTCGGGACTCTGTGCCTCGCGAGCGACCTCGGGATGGGGTTCCCGTTTGAGCACGGGCTGCAGACGACCGTGATCGCGTCGCGGCTGGCCCAGCATCTCGACGTCGACCGCGAGACGGAGAGACGGGTGTATTACGGCTCGCTGCTGGCGCACGCCGGATGCACCACCGACGCGCACGTCAGCGCCGACATCTTCGGCAGCTCCCTCGTCGAGAACCTGCACCCGGTCATCTTCGGATCCCGGCGCGAGACCTTCGGCGGGATCCTGCGGGCGCTGCCGGACGCCGACCGCCCCGCTCCTGTCCGTGCGATCCAGGCGGTGCGCCGCCTGCCGCGGGCGGCCCGGGAACAGCGCCCCCATTTCGCCGCGATGTGCGAGGTGATCCAGGGGCTGGGCCAGGGCTTCGGGTTGCCCCGGGACGTGATCGACCCGCTCGCGCACCTGGTCGAGCGCTGGGACGGAAAAGGCGTTCTGGGCCGGTCGAAAGAGGCCGAGATTCCGCTGCCGATCCGGATCGGGCAGGTCGCGTTCGACGCGGCCCTCCAGCGCATGCTCTCGGGCCCCGACGAGGCAGCGCGAACGGTGGGTGCGCGCGCCGGCGGCGCGTTCGACCCGGAGATCGCGCGCTGCTTCGCCGACCACGGCGACGAGATCCTCGCGCAGGACGGCGGATCGTCCTGGGATGAGGTCCTCGAGCGCGAGCCCGGCTCACCGCTCGTGCTCGAGGGTGACGCTATCGACCGGGCCCTGGTCGCGATGGCGGCGTTCACCGACCTCGTCTCGCCGTACTTCACCGGACACTCGACCGGGGCGGCGGAGCTCGCCGCTGCCGCCGCCGAGGGCTGCCGGATCGATTCCGACGGGGTGCTCGATGTCCGGCGGGCGGGTCTCCTCCTCGATCTCGGGCGGGTCGCCGTCCACCCGAAGCTGTGGGCGAAGGCCGATCCGCTGACCGCCGACGAGTGGGAGCAGGTGCGCCTCCACCCGTACCAGACCGAGCGCTTGCTGTCGCTTTCGCCGTTCTTCGCCGAACTCGCACCGACCGCCGCCGCCCATCACGAGCGAATCGACGGCAGCGGCTATCACCGCGGAGCGTCGGGCGCGGAGATTCCCATCGCGGCGCGGGTGCTCGCGGCGGCGGACGCCTACCACGCGATGCGCGAGCCGCGGGCCCACCGCGAGGCGCTCTCGCCCGAGGTTGCCGCCTCGGAGCTAGTCCGCGAGGCGAGCGCGGGCAAGCTCGACCCGGATGCCGTGACGGCGGTGATCGAGGCGTCCGGTCAACGCGCGCCCAGGCTTGAGCGCCCGGCGGGGTTGACCGAGCGCGAGGCCGAGGTGGTCGCCCTGCTCGCCAGGGGCTTGATGACCAAGCAGGTCGCCCGGGAGCTCGGGATCGCGGCCAAGACCGCCGACACCCACGTCCAGAACGCCTACCGCAAGATCGGCGTCTCGACCCGCGCCGGAGCGACCCTGTTCGCGATCCAACAGGGATTGATCGCGTGGGCCGACGTGCCGCGCACTCAGGCCTCGGCTTAGCCAGGCACGGTTCAGGCACAACTCGGGAGAACTCCCGATTTCGTTTCTCGCCGGTCGGACGTAGCGTCGTTCCCGGACACGGAATGCGGCGGCTGTCGTCGCGCGACGAGGAGGCTGACGATGAGCGAGAACACGACCCAGACCCCGCGGGGGTTCGACGCGCTGGAGGTGGCCGAGGAGCTCGCCCCGACCTGGGCGAGTCGACGGGAGCAGATCGAGGCGGTCTCCGCGCCCTGTCGCGAGGCGATGCTGCGCGACCTCGATCCGCAGCCGGGCGACACCGTGCTCGAGCTGGCGGCCGGAACCGGTGACACCGGCTTCGATGCCGCCGAGCGTGTCGGCGCCGACGGCCGGCTGATCTCGAGCGACTTCGCGCCGACGATGCTCGATGAGGCGCGAAAGCGCGGCGCCGAGCGCGGAGTCGAGGACGTCGAGTACGAGGTGATCGACGCGACGCAAATCGAGCTCGAGGACGACTCGGTCGACGGGGTGCTGTGCCGATTCGGGTACATGCTGATGACCGACGTCGAGGCGGCGCTCTCGGAGACGCGGCGGGTTCTGCGCCCCGGGGGCAAGGTGTCCCTCGCGGTCTGGGGCTCGCCTGAGAAGAACCCCTTCTTCATGATCCCCGCGATCAGCCTGATCCAGCGGGGCCACATGCCGCCCCCGGAGCCGCCGCCCGCGCCGGGGATATTCTCGATGGCCGACCCCGAACGGATCAAGGGGCTGCTCCGAAGCGCCGGGTTCGAGGAAGTCCGGGTCGGCGAGGTGGACCTCACCTTCCCAATCCCGAACGCCGAGGAGTACCTGGAGTTCATGGCCGACACGGCCGGCCCGCTCGCGATCGCGCTGCGGGGGCTGGACGAGGAGCAGCGGGCCAAGGTCCTGGGTGATGTCGAGGACTCGCTCGAGCGGTTCGCGGCGGACGGGGGCTACGAGCTGCCCGGACTGGCTCTCTGCGCGGTGGGGAGCTGAGCCGGGTCGATGGCCCGGTCCGTCCTCATCCTCGCGGCGAACGCCCTCGTGGCGCTCGTCGCGGCCGCCCCGGCCGCCGCCGACACCTTCGTCGTCACCAAGCGCGGCGATCCCGCCCCCGACGGCTGCAAGCCGCGCGACTGCTCGCTGCGCGAGGCGGTGCTGAGGGCCAGCACCCACCCCGGCCGGGACGTGATCGAGCTTCCCAGTGGCCGCAAGCCCTACACGCTCACGCGGGTCGGCTCGAACGAGGATGCCGGGATCACCGGCGACCTCGATATCTCGAACCACCCCCTCGTGATCAGGCACCCCGGCAAGGGCCGGGCAACGGTCGACGGCGGCAGCCTCGACCGCGTCTTCGAGGTCTTTGCAGGCGCGCCGACCAGGTTCCGGAAGCTGGTGATCACGGGCGGGAGCGCCACCGGGGTCGATTCCGGAGGCGGGATTCGCTCCGAGGCGCTGATCAAGGTGATTGGGAGCCGGATCGCGGGCAACTCGGCCACCCGCCGGGGCGGAGGCATCGAGCTGGCCGACGACGCCGGCCTGCGCCTCACGGGAAGCACCGTCGCGGGCAACGACGCCGGCTTCAGTGGTGGCGGGATCGACACGAACGACTCGCTGATCGAGATCCGGCGGAGCCGGATCTCAGGCAACCGGGCGGCCATAGGGTCGGGGGGCGGGCTCTTCAATGACTCCGCGTCCAAGCCGGGGCTTCGGATCATCGAGACCACGATCGCCCGGAACCGGAGCGAGCTTGACGGCGGCGGCGTCTACCTGAGCGGCCCGGCGCCGCTGCGAATCGCGGGCAGCACCATCTCCGGGAACCGTTCAGGGCGCGGCGGTGGGTTGTTCGCCACCGTTGCAAAGCCGAGGCTCGCAAACAGCACCGTGGCCTCGAACCAAGCGACCGGCACCGGCGGGGGGATCTTCCATGCAAGCGACGACTTCCCGATCGCCCTGAACGCCGTGACCGTCGCCCGCAACGTCGCCGACGCCGACGCCGACGGGAGCGGGAGCGGCGGTGGGCTCTTCCGCAATGACTCGGCCGCATTCGAGGTCGAGAACTCGCTGATCGCCTTGAACCGCCTCGGGTCGGGCGAGCGCAACGATTGCGATCAGGGCGCGTTCCTCGAGTTCGACTCGCTCGGCCACAACCTGATCTCGTTCATCGGGATGAGCGACTGCAGGGGCTTCGATCGCCCCACCGACCTGCTGCGCGCCCCCCGCATCGGCAAGCTCAAGCGCAACGGCGGCCCGACTCAGACGATCGCGCTCCGCAAGGGGAGCCCGGCGATCAACAACGCGAAGCGCTCGACCGCGCCGAAGAAGGATCAGCGCCGACGCAAGCGCGGACGCAAGAAGGACATCGGCGCGTTCGAGCGCAGCACGGGGCGTTGAGGGTCCTGACCGGCCGTCAGGCATAGCGGCCCGAGGCGGTCGGGAACCCTCGAGAGCGGGGCGTCTGGGTCGTGGTGTCGCTGGTTGCCGCTCCGGACGAGCGGCCGCCTCCTCTGTGCGAAGCGGAGGGCGGGCCAGTCGCCGCCAACCCTGGCTCCCACATTGGGAGGAGTCGATCAGGTCCAGGGGTCGTCGAACCGCTCGGTGTCGCCACCATCGGGCCTGCGACCCGATGCAAATGACGTCAAGACCGTCCGGGCCGGCCTCGAACGATCGGACCACCGCAGGAGCGACGCGCAGAACGTCCCACTCCGAGAGCTCGACCACTTCGTCATCGAGCTTGGCACGACCGGAACCGCCGACCACGACGTAGGCCTCCTCCTGCTCGCGGTGCCGGTGACCCCACGGCATTCGGGCGCCTGGCTCGTAGGTGAAGCGGCTCACGCCAAGCTCTGGAGATTCCCAGAACCTCGCGCGCGAACCGCCACTGGATGTGAACATCCTCCGGACTTACGTCGCGGAGGTCGTCGAAACTCTTCTTCGTCCAATCGGGCAATTCGAATCCCTCGCATCCAGTACATCGAATACCAGCGTCCCTCGCTGAGGAGCAGCCTCCAGGAGGCTCCGGCCGCTTCCGCCTCGCGCGATCTGGGGGCGCCGCTTGCGCGCCAACCTACGATGCCCGCAACCTGTCCGGAGCGGGAGTCCCATCGCGGAGATCGGGATGCCCGGTCGAGGAGGCAGGCGGGTGGGAGGTCAGTAGCAGACCAGGAGGTCGGCGCTGACGGCGCCGGCCCCCGGATTCGACGGGCCTTGAGCCCGGCTCAGGCGCGGGACTCGGCGGGCGCTCGGCGGTGACGCGCGACCGGGCGCGCAGCCGAGCATGACGAGCGGTAGGAGCAAAGCCACCAACGCGCCGATCAGGGCATCGCCCCTCCTCATTCGCGCTCGACGCGGCCCAGCGTGGGCCTCGCGGGGCGCCGGGCCGAGCGGTCGGTGAGCGAGCGGAGGGTCCTTCGGGCTCAGGCCCTCCGCTCGAACCACCTTCGTAGCCGGTAGCGTCGTCCGTCGCAGGCGTGCAAGCCTGTGAGGCAGCTGTGCGCGAACGAAAGCTCTGCAACGTCGGTTCGACAAGACCTTCGATCTGCGCGCCGGCAAGGTGAGACCCGTGCAAATCGATGCGCACGCGTTCTGGGTGCGGAGTCCGGGCCGTGGGGAGATCCGACCGCTCACGCTGCCGGAGCCGGGGCGGGACGAGGTGATGGTGCGCACCTTGCGGTCGGGCGTCAGCCGGGGCACCGAGACGTTGGTGTTCCGGGGCGGCGTGCCACCGGGCCAGTACGCGGCGATGCGGGCGCCGTTCCAGGAAGGTGATTTCCCGGGGCCGGTCAAGTACGGCTACCTGAGCGTCGGCACCGTGGAGCAGGGACCGCCGGAGCTGATCGGCCGCACGGTCTTCTGCCTGTACCCGCACCAGACTGCTTTCGTGGTGCCGGCCAGCGCGGTCGCCGTCGTTCCCGAGGACGTGCCGCCCGCTCGTGCCGTGCTCGCGGGCACCGTCGAGACCGCGGTCAATGCCCTGTGGGACGCCGGGCCGCTTCTCGGCGACCGGATCACCGTCGTCGGCGCCGGGATGGTCGGCTGCTGCGTCGCACGCCTGCTGAGTCGCTTCCCGGCGGTGCAGGTCACGCTCGTAGACATTGATGCCGGCCGGGCCGATGTCGCGGCCGCACTCGGCGTCGACTTCGCGCGGCCGGCCGATGCCACCGACGGCCGCGACCTGGTCGTCCACGCGAGCGCGACGTCCGCCGGGCTCCAACGGTCGCTCGACCTGCTCGCACCCGAGGGCACGGTCATCGACCTCAGCTGGTACGGAGACAGCGAGGTCCAGCTCTCGCTCGGTGGCGCGTTCCACTCGCGTCGACTCGGCATCCGCGCGAGCCAGGTCAGCACCCTCTCCCCGGCCCGCAGCGGGCGCCGCACGACGGCCGAGCGGCTGGCACTTGCACTCGACCTGCTGCGCGACCCTGCCTTCGACGCGCTCGTCACTGGTCAGTCCCGCTTCGATGAGCTTCCCGACGTGATGGCACGGCTGGCCGCCGGAAGCCTGCCGGCGCTCTGCCATACGATCACCTACGACGGTGAGTAGGTCATGTTCAGCGTCACTGTCCGCGACCACATGATGATCGCTCACAGCCTCCGCGGCGAGGTGTTCGGGCCCGCGCAGCGCTTGCACGGCGCGACGTACGTCGTCGACGCCACGTTCAGGCGCGTGGCCCTCGACGCTGACGACATCGTCGTTGACATCGGTCGAGCTGCCGAGCAGCTGCACGCTGTGGTATCCGAGCTCACGTATCGCAACCTCGACGACGACGACGCATTCGCGGGCATGAACACGTCCACCGAGGCACTCGCCCGGGTCGTCGCGGATCGACTCGCAGAAAGGGTGCACGCCGGCGCGCTGGGTGACACGGCTCGGGAGCTCGACGGGCTGGTCGTCACGCTGCACGAATCGCACATCGCCCGGGCGAGCTACGAGCGGCCGCTGTGACGGCGGTGCACGTCGTCGTGCCCGACGGCATCGACGACCCGGCGCGGCCAAGCGGGGGCAACACGTATGACCGCCATCTCTGCCGCGGGCTCACCTCGATCGGCTGGTCGGTGCACGAGCACGCCGTAGCCGGCCGCTGGCCGCGCCCCGACGCGGCGTCGCTCGCCGCCCTCGACGGCGTCGTCCAGCGGATTCCCGACGACGCCGTCGTGCTGCTCGACGGCCTGGTCGCCTCGACTGCCCCGGAGGTGCTCGTGCCACAGGCGCGTCGGTTGTGCTTGACCGTACTCGTGCACATGCCGCTGGGCCACCGCCCGGCGGACGGCGGGGCCGGCGATGCCCGGTGGCGGGAACGCACGGTCCTCTCGGTCGCCGCTGCCGTCGTCACGACCAGCGCATGGGCCCGGCGCCGGCTACTGGAGCTGTACCAGCTCCCTGCCCACCGGGTGCACGTCGCTGAGCCCGCGGTCGACGTCGCCGACCTCGCAACCGAGACTGCGACCGGCGAGGCGCTGCTCTGCGTCGCGGCGGTGACGTTCGACAAGGGACACGATGTGCTGCTCGATGCTCTGGCCACGATGACGGACCTGCCGTGGCGCTGCGTCTGCGTCGGCAGCCTGGAGCGGGACCCGGGGTTCGTGGAGGGTCTGCGTCGCCATTCGCTCGACTGCGGGCTGGACGACCGCGTGTGCTTCCCGGGGCCGCGAACCGGCCCCGATCTCGACCGAACCTACGCCGCCGCGGATCTGATGGTGCTGGCCTCGCGCGCTGAGACGTACGGCATCGCCGTCATCGAGGCCCTCGCCCGGGGGCTGCCCGTGATCGCAACCGACGTCGGCGGGCTGTCGGAGGCCCTCGGTCACGACCGCGCCGGAACCCGGCCGGGGCTGCTGGTCCCGCCGGGCGACCCTGAGGCACTCGGCGCGGCGCTCCGGACCTGGCTGGGCGATGCCGAGCTGAGAGCGCAGTTGCGTCGGACCGCCCGCGAGCGGCGCAGGTCGCTCGCCACGTGGTCGACCACCACATCGCTGATCGCCGGGGTCCTGGCGGGGGCGTCGCGATGACCGTCGAGGGCGCCCGGGTCAGCGGGAGATGGCTTGCGCTCCGCGAACCTGCCGACGCCGCGGCCCGTGCACCCGACCTCGTCGAAGAAGTCGGGCGACACCTCCCGGCAACCGGCCTTCGGGTGATCCACGATCTCGGCTGTGGCACCGGGGCGATGGGCCGCTGGCTGGCGCCACTGCTGCCCGGGCCGCAGCGCTGGTTCGCGCACGATCGCGACGCAGACCTGCTGGAGGTTGCCGCGGCGGACCTCCCCCGATCGGCCGCCGACGGGGCCGCGGTCAGCGTCGAGGCGGTGCAGACCGACATCACCCGGCTGCACCCGGGCGAGCTCGTCGGCGCAACCCTGGTCACCGCCTCAGCGCTGCTGGACATGCTGACCGAGGACGAGTTGGCCAGGCTGGTCAGCGTCTGCGTCGGCGCAGGGTGTCCCGCGTTACTGACCCTGACCGTCCTCGGTCGGGTGGACCTGACCCCAGCGGATCCGCTGGACCGCCGCGTGGCCGCCGCATTCGATGCCCACCAACGTCGCACCGCGAACGGGGGGCGCGTGCTCGGCCCGGACGCCGTTGCGGCGGCGCTCGAGGAGTTCGACCGACTGGGGGCAGAAGTTCTCGTCCGGCCCAGCCCCTGGCGACTCGGCGCCTTACACGCCAGCCTGGCGGCGGAGTGGTTCACCGGGTGGTTGGGTGCCGCGTGCGAGCAGCAGGTCGAGCTGGCCGCCGAGACCGACGCCTACACACGCCGACGTCTGGCGGAGGCAAGAGCCGGGCAGCTTACGGTCACCGTGGAGCACGCTGACCTGCTGGTCCTGCCCTGACGACCGCCGTCCAGGCCGATCCACCGTGCCGCCGCACGCATGCGTGTCCCCGGTCGCCGACGCCGGCCCGCGTTTCTCCTCTGTCAGTCGAGCCGGAACCGCTGCGAGAGCGCGTAGCGCAGCAGCACCACGTCGTCGATCCGGCGGACCTCAGCGAGCGTCGCGCGCCGGTCGGAGTTCCAGGGGAATCGGCCGTCGCTCACGAAACGGGGGGCTCGGGAGTCGCCGACGAAGAACGGGGCAACGACCAGCTGCAGCTCGTCGGCGAGGTTGTCGGTCAGGAACTGGGTGAGCACCTTCTCCCCGCCCTCGACCATCAGCCGCTGCACACCGCGGGCGGCGAGGTCCTCGCTGATCGTGCGCATCCCGATCGGGTGGCCGCCGTCGACCACGGTCGCCACCGGTCCGAGTCGCGACCGGGCGTCGGCCACCCGCCGGCTCGCGACGTAGACGAGCTTCTCCGTCTCGCCCGTGGTGAAGAAGTCGGCGCGCGCGTCCAACTCCCCCCGCTCGGTCACCGTGACCTTGATCGGCGACGGGGCGAGTCCACGAGCCATCCGCTCGTCGCGGCGAGCCTTCGAGCGCACCAGCAGCCGCGGG
The DNA here is from genome assembly GCA_035461385.1 of Solirubrobacterales bacterium. GTDB lineage: Bacteria > Actinomycetota > Thermoleophilia > Solirubrobacterales > 70-9 > DATHVI01. The sequence goes on along the minus strand of DATHVI010000080.1, from coordinate 20,291 downwards.
TTGTCGTCCCGCACGGTACCCGCGCCGACCAGGATCGCGTCACACGATGCGCGCACGGCGTCGACCCGGTCGCAGTCCGCGTCGTTGGACAGCTCGAGGCGCGGCGGCGTCGCGCTGCCGAGATAGCCATCGATGGAGAGGGCGCAGCTCAGCAAGGTGTACGGGCGCTCAAGCATGTGCAGGTCCCTCCGCGAGCGGTGGTTCGGCCCGTCCCGCGGGCAATGTACGACGGGACCATGACACCACCAGGACGGCGGCACCCGGCAGACTGGCGACGAGCACCATGACGCCGTAGACGACGGCGGTGGTGACCCCTTGCTCGGCCCCCAGGCCGGCCGCGCCGAACGCCCATGCCGTCGCGCCCTCGCGCGGCCCCCAGCCACCGACGCTGGGCAACGCCATGACCAACATCACCAGCAGCGCCAGCGGCAGCATCTGGGACGGTGGCGCGGCGGTGTCCGCCGTCGCCGCGGCGATCAGGAAGGTGACCGCGTGGCCGCAGACGACCAGCGCGGATGCGAGCCCGATGCCCAGCCACGCCCTGCGGGCGAGGAGCCCGTCGCGGATATCGCCGGCCGTGGCCCTCCGGAGCCGCGCGAATGCAGACCGACCGCCACCGGGTCGCACCCGAGCCATGAGCACGACGCCAAGCACCGCGATGACGAGCGCGATCGCCACCACCGGCATGTACGAGTGCACGGGCGACGGCAACGCGAGGAGAACGGCCACGGTCAGGACTGCCTGCACGACCTGCCCGGCCACGCGTTCCCACGCGACGGCCCGCAGCGCGCGGCCGACATCGCTCACGTCGCGACCGTGGCTGATCCCGCGGTGCAGGTCGCCCACGATCCCGCCGGGCACCGTGACGTTGAGGAACAGCGATCGGTAGTACGCCGCCACCGCAGCGGGCAGCGGCAGGTGGACGCCGAGACCACCGGCGACGATCTTCCACCGCCAAGCACAGCAGACTGTGCTCAGCACCCCCAGGCCCGCCGCCGCCGCCAGCGCCCGACCGTCGACCGTGCGGACGCCGTCGAGGAACGGACTCGCGCCCATCACCCAGATCAGGACAGTCAACGTCACGGCGGAGCCCACGAAGCGGCCCCACGTCCACACGGTCCGCCTCATGCCGCGCCCCGCCCTGTCCGAGGGTGTGGCGCTCACGGCGAGCCACCGGGTCGCGCGCGCGAGCCGAATGCGCTGAGGAAGCGGTCTCGCAACGCGCTCATCGGCCAGACCGGCGCTTGCGGGTCGGGCCGCAAGCCGTCGTTCCAGCCCCACCCGGCTATCCGGCTCAGCACCGCCGGGTCATGGGCGATGACCGAGATCGGCACGTTGTGGCTGGCGCCCTGCCCGCTGACGATCGTCCAGGGCTGATGGTCGCCGAGGACGACGAGCACGAGATCGGGGTCCCCGTAGCGCCGCACGAACGAGACCAGGGTGTTGAGCGTGTACTCGATCGACCGGTCGTACGCCGCACGCACGCGTGTGGAGTTGCTCCAGAGCGCATCTCTTGTCGTCTCGTCCACCGGAAGGCTGTTGAAGACCGAGCCGTCGCCGACCTCGCGCCAGGCGATCAGCTGCGGGATGTGCGTCCACGGCACGTGGCTCGACACCAGGTCGACCTCCGCGAAGACGGGACGACGGTGGGGTTTCGCGAGCTCGAGGCGTCGCAGGGCCGAGAAGACGTACTGGTCGGGCATCGATGCGTAGGCGAACGACGGGCCCTGATATCCGACGTTGCGCCGGTCGTAGACCTTGTCGAAGTGGTAGAACGACGACCCCTCAGGCCAGGCGCGGTCGTTCGATGGCACCACATCGACGGTCCGCCACCCGGCCCGCTTGAACGCTTCGCTGAGCGTGAAGCGGTTGGTCTTGACGAGCTGGTCGTAGCGCCGGGGGGTGTCGACCCAGAGGCCCGAGTGCAGGGTGGAGTGCGCCAGCCAGCTGAGGCCGCCGAACGCCGGCGAGGTGAGGAAGCCGCTCCGAGCGGAGAACCCGGCCTCCCGCAGCCGCCTGGTTCCGTTGTCGAGAGCGGCATCGACCCCTGGCGTGATCGAGGAGCCCTGGACCGCGACCTCGCCGTAGCTCTCGACGAACGCGAGAATGACGTCCTTGCCGCGCAGGCCGGTCAGCAGCTGGTCGCCGGGCGTGCCGCGGAAGCGGTCGTGGCTGATCTCCGTGGCGAAGGCTTCGTGGTCGTCGATGCCGGCCCGCAGCGCACTCACCTTGTCGACCACCAGGCTGGCGGCGCCCGTCGAGGCGACGGGCGTGTGAGAGACGAGATGCACGCCGAAGACCGAGCTGAGCACCCAGACAACGGCGAGCGCCGCGACGGCCCCGAGCGAGCGGCGGCGGTGGCCGGCCGCGACCCGGGTCAGCCGACGCACCGCGAGGGTCATGAGGACGAATGCGGCGGCGGCGAGCACCACCGTCCCGACGATGACCAAGTTCGCGGTTGGCGCACCGATCAATGCGCGCAGCGTCTCGCTGCCGATCCCGGCGTAGCTCACGTCCTGATAGGGATCGAACGGCCGGTTGAAGGTGGCGAGAAACCCTATGTTGAGGATCTTCAGGAGGACCACCAGCGCGAGGACCGGTCCGACGACCCAGGTCAGGAGGCGTCGCGCGGTGACGGGCAGGACGACAGCGACGGCGATGAGGACGAGACCCTCGAGCGGGAGCCTCACGAAGGCCCTCGGGGTGAGGCTGATCGGCTGGTCGGGAGCGACGAGGGCTACCCACACGAGCAGCAGGGCGAGGGTCGTGAGCGCTGCGGCAACACCGGTGCGCACGCGTCCGCGTCCGGGGCCGGGTGGAGGCGCGGCTGCGAGATCGAGGGCGGGGTCCGCAGGCGCCGCCGCGCGACTGCGCGTGGCGTCCCTGTGGCGCCAGAGCCACCACACGTCGCGGCCGAACGACTCGGCAAGCAGGACGAGTGCGGCGACGAGTGCGGCCTGGGTCACTGCCGGCGGCAGGACGTGTGCGACCGCGACGGTCAGCACGATCCCTTGCGTTGCAGCGACGACCTTCCGCCAGTGGCGGGGCGGGAGCTGCTCGCGCATCCACGGCAGCAGCCACCCGGCGGCGAGGAACGCGTAGCGTGCCGCGCCGATCGCGAGTACCCACGCGCCGGCCGAGTGGGTGACATACACGCTGAGGATGAGGATCAGGAACGCATCGACCTCGGCGTCGAAGCGCGCGCCGAACCTCGCCGTCGTCCTCGTGCGTCGTGCGACCCATCCGTCGACCGCGTCCAGGGCCAGCGCGCCGACCGTGAGTGACACGAGCATCGTGACCGGCACAGGCTGCTGGAACGAGGCCGCGACCAGTGCCGCGACGCCGACGGCGAGCGTCGCGCGAGCAAGGGTCACCCAGTCGGCCGGGCCCAGCCGGTAGGAGCGGCGATTGCAGAGGCCGCGCGCCAGTGCCGCGTTCATGATCGCACCGCAGGCGACTCCTGCGACCCAACCGGCGATGAGGCCGCCGCCGCTCAGGCCGGCGATTCCCGCGAGTGCCGCGATCAGCAGCCCCTGGGCGATCATGCCGGCCACCGGGCCAGCCTCAACCGCTCGCAGCTTGCGTCGGTGAAAAGAGGGATCGGCCGTCGAAGGCACCGAGGCGGGCGGAAGCGCCGAGCGCCGCGACCAGGCGGCGAGGGCTGGGGCTGCGCGTGTCGCGGCCCGGTTCCTCATCATGGCTGGTTATACGGCTTGCCGCGACGAAAGGTTCGCCCGCCGGCGGGCCCGCCCGCGCCCTGGTCCCCTCCCGGCCGGGCCGCGACTCGCCCTGCGGCGGACGACCACCGACTGTGTGCGATCCTCGCTTCGGAGGGTTCCACTCCGGGACCGTGGAACGTTGAGCTCGAACGTCAACACTGCGGGCATGGAGCTGCCATGAGGCAGGACCAGCGGGCTCCGTTCGTCGAGTCCCTCCGGCACGCGCGGATGTCGGCGTATCCCCCGGGCGAGTTCGTCGAGCAGGAGAGCCTGATGCGCGCCGGAGAGATTCGGGCACTCGCGGATCGGGCCGGCATCGCACCCGGCGTCTCCGTGCTCGACCTGTGCTGCGGAGTTGCCGGGCCCGGACGGCTCATCGCCCGGGAGCTGGGCTGCGCCTATCTGGGGGTGGACTGCAGCTCCAGCGCCATCGACATCGCACGTGAGAGCGCCGGCGACCTTCCCTGTCGCTTCGAGGTCGCGCGGATCCCCCCGATCCCGTCCGGCCCGTTCGACGTCGTGCTTCTGTTCGAGACCCTGCTCGCCTTTCCCGAAAAGGAGGCGCTGCTCAAGGAGATAGCCGGAGCGCTCCCGGCCGGCGGGCGGTTCGCCTTCACCATGGAGGAGGGCCCACCCCTCACGAAGTCAGAGCGAGAGAGGATGCCTGACGCCGACACGGTCTGGCTCACGCCGCTGCACGAGATGCTCACTTGCCTGGAGCGGGTCGGGCTGGTTCTACGGTGGCAGGAGGACTGCAGTCGGTCTCACCGTGCCGTTGCGGATTCGTTGATCGAGGCGTTCGCCGCCGACGCCGCGGACATCGCCGCGCAGATCGGACCCCGGGCGCTGGAGGACTTGCTGGCCGCCCACCGGCTGTGGAGCGACTGGCTGCGGGAGGGACGGGTCCGCAAGTTGGCATTGGTCGCGGAGAAGACAGGGACGCCACGCGCAACAGTCGCGGATTTCGCAGCGTCGCGTGCTCCCGGCTCGGCGCCCACGCCCGAGCGAAGCCCGGCTCGGTGAGGCCGAGGCCAAACCCCGCAGGTCCGCCGCGATGAGCGCGTCTTTCAGGCGCTCCGGCAGCCAGCCCTCGTGGCCGGCTGTCACGCTCGGGGGTCCGGTGGTGTCTTCGTGCCGAGCAGGCGAAGCGTAAACGGAGGGCACCATGGCATCACGCGTTCCGAAAGCGGAGCTCACCGGGCTCAGCGGCAGCATGATCAAGCGAATCAGCCGCAAGCTGATCGGCGACGTGCCCGAACCGCTCGAGGTGTACTGGCACAACCGTAAGGTGAGCAGAGCCAGCGTGGGGTTCGGGCGCAGGGCGAGCAAGTGGGATGCGGTCGACCAGAGCCTCAAGTCGTTCGCGCACATGGCCGTCGCGGCACAGGTCGGCTGCAGCTGGTGCCTCGACCTCGGGTACTTCCAAGCGCAGAACGAGAACCTGGACATCGCCAAGGCGAGTCAGGTGCCGTGCTGGCGGGATTTGGACGCCTTCACCCCGCTCGAGCGGGACGTGATGGAGTACGCCGAGGCGATGACCAACACGCCGACGACCGTCAGCAACGAGCTGGCCGCGCGCCTGCTCGAGCGGCTCGGCGCGGCGGCGATGGTCGAGCTCACCGCGGTGATCGCATTCTCCAACCTCTCGGCTAGGAGCAACACGGCGCTCGGAATCGAGTCGCAGGGCTTCTCCTCGGCGTGCGAGATTCCGCTGGCCGCGCCCGCCGAGACACCGGCGTTGCCGTCGGGGTCATGACCGACGATCCGTTCGTCGACCACCGCAACCTGCTGTTCACGGTCGCCTACGAGATGCTCGGCTCGGCGGCCGACGCGGAGGATGTGCTCCAGGAGGCCTGGCTGCGGTGGACCCAGGTCGACCACTCGCAGGTGCGCCACCCGCGGGCGTACCTGATCCGGGTCGTCACGCGACAAGCCCTCAACCAGCTGCGAACGCTGTCGCACCGCCGCGAGGAATACGTCGGCGAGTGGCTGCCCGAACCGCTGCTCACCAGCCCCGACGTCGCCGATGACGTCGAACTCGCCGAGAGCGTCTCGATCGCGATGCTCACGGTGCTCGAGACGCTCAGGCCAGCCGAGCGTGCGGTCTTCGTGCTGCGCGAGGTCTTCGACGTGCCGCACGAGGAGATCGCCGAGGCGGTCGGCAAGAGCCCTGCTGCGGTGCGCCAGGTGGCGCATCGAGCAAGGAAGCATGTGGCCGCGCGGCGGCCGCGCATGTCAGTGAGCCAGAGCGAGCAACAGGCGGTGGTCGAGTCGTTCCGGGACGCGATCGAGACAGGCGACCTCCAGAGCCTGCTCGACGTGCTCGCCCCCGACGTGGTCGTCGTGGCCGACGGCGGCGGCGTGGTGCCCGCGGCCCGCCGTCCGGTATCCGGCGCGAAGACGGTCGCGCGGCTCCTGTCCGGCTTCGCCGCGGTCGCTCGGGGCGTACGTATCGAGACCACCTGGCTCAACGGCGCACCCGCGCTTCGGATCGACCCTGACGGTGAGCGCGACGCCGCGATCAGCCTGGCCGTCGAGGGGGGCCGGATCACCCGCATCTATGCGATCCGAAACCCGCACACGCTGGCCGGGCTCGACCAGGTCGCCCTCGTCACGCGATCCTAGCTCCGCGCCCCCGGAGGCCGAGTGAGCGCGAGGTCGTGGACGAGGTGTTCTTACAGTCGGGGCGACTGGATTTGAACCAGCGACCTTTCGGCCCCCAGCCGAATGCGCTACCAGACTGCGCCACGCCCCGAGGGGATCGCCCGGCGCCAACGCGCCTGACGCCTGCATGATGCCGCACGGGCGGCATCGATGCAAAGCGGCCGACCGGGATCGAACCGGCGATTGGAGCTTGGAAGGCTCCTGTGTTACCAACTACACCACGGCCGCTCGGAGCCTCGAGTATAGGTTCGCCCGTCCTAAGCCCGGCTACGGATCGCGCCAGGTGAGCAGGGCCGTGAACGTCGCCGCGCCCTCGGGGCAGCTCGGGTGCGAGACCCTCGGGATCGCGCCGACGCCGATGTGCTCGAAGCCCGCGCGGAGCATGTTCTTGCGGTGGAAGCGGCTCTGACGCCACTTGCGGACCATCACCCGCGCGGTCATCGCGCAGCCGGTGTTCTGACCGAATCGCCACCGCTTCGCCCCGTCGAGATAGCCGCTGCGGCGAAGCCGGCGCTTCAGCGGCGCCTCGCCCCCGCAGCGATGCCGCAGGCAGCCGGTTCGCACCATCACCTTCGTATGACGCTGGGCGACGCGCTGGAGCGGCATCCTCCGGACCACGGGCGTGCGCCCCTTCGAGCGGCGGAGGTCGTTGATCCGGCACATCGTCGCCTTCCGCAACGCCTCGCGCGACAGCTCCGTCGCCGGCTGGCTCGCCTTCGGGCAGGCGGCCTCAGCGACGCTCGCCGCGGGCCCCGCGGCGATCGCCAGCGTCGCCAGGAAGGCGACCAGCGCGAGGCCCGCCGCGGCTGCGGCGACCGTGGCTTTGACTTGTTGAAGCGGTCCGGTGATCATCGTCCTGCGCGCCCCGGAAGCACACGCTCCCTCCTAGCCGACAACCCCGCAGCTCCGGCCGAGTTGCGCCGGCCGCAAGCGGGGGAGCCGGGATTCGAACCCGGATTCTCGGTTTTGGAGACCGAGCGTGTAGCCATTGACTCACTCCCCCTGGGGCGGGTCTCAGCTTAGACGTCGAAACGCTGGCACTGCGGCGAGAGGCCTCGGTCCCGCCGACGGAGGCGAACCCGGTCGTCGCGGCTACTCGCCCGCCCGCGAGCCGACCAGCCAGTCGAGGCCGCGCTCGGCGACCTGCTCCTGGTCGTCGCGGTACTTCAGCACCGATCCGAGGGTACGCTCGGCGGCGGCGGGGTCGAGCCGCTCGACTCCCAGCAGCTCGAGCGCGGCGACCCAGTCGATCGTCTCGGCGATCCCAGGCGGCTTCTGGACGTCGGCCTCGCGGAGGCGACGGACCGCCTCGGCGGCGTCGAGGGAGAGGCGCTCGGCGGTCCCGGGGACGCGCCGGCGAACGATCTCGACCTCCCGCTCCGGGCTCGGGTAGTCGATCCAGTGGTAGAGGCAGCGGCGCTTGAGGGCGTCGTGGAGGTCGCGGGTCCGGTTCGAGGTCAAGACCACCACCGGCGGGTTGCTCGCCCGGATCGTGCCGATCTCCGGGATCGTGACGCTGGCCTCGCCGAGCATCTCGAACAGGAACGCCTCGAAGTCGTCGTCGGCGCGGTCGAGCTCGTCGACCAGGAGCACGGCGGGGAGCGGTCCCGGATGCTGGATCGCCTCGAGCAGCGGCCGCGGGGTCAGGAACTCGGGCCCGAAGAGCTCGGCCTCGCTCAGCTTCTCACCGGCGGCCTCGCCGGCGCGGATCCGCAACAGCTGGCGCGGGTAGTTCCACTCGTAAAGCGCCTCGGCCGCGTCGATCCCCTCGTAGCACTGGAGGCGGATCAGCTTCGTGCCGAGGGCCGCCGCGAGCGCCTTCCCCGCCTCGGTCTTGCCGACACCGGCCTCGCCCTCGAGCAGCAGCGGCTGCGGCAGCCGCACCGCGAGGAACAGCGCGGTCGCGAGGCCCTCACCGGCGAGGTAGTCGACGCCGTCGAGGAGCCGCCGGAGCGTCTCGATGTCGGGGACCGCCTCGCTCACCGCCGCGCCGGCGCCCGGATGCGCCGGTTCGCTCACGCCGGTTCTCCGATCGCGGCCCGGACCGCCTCGTAGTCCTCGTGGGTGTCGACATCGAGCGGGATCGGACCCGGCACCCGGACCTCGACGACCTCGTCGCCCCGTCGATCGAGCAGCTTCCAGACCCCCTTGTCCCCGTGCAGCGAGCGGAGCTCGTCGAACGCCGCGCGACCGAACGCGAGCGGGTGGCCGCGGCCGTCGTCGTAGCGGCAGGCCGCGTAGGCGGTGTCGGCACCACGTCCGGCGAGCAGCGCGCTGACCGTCCTCGCGCTGACCCCAGGTTGATCGCCGAGCAGCAGCACGAGGACGTCGGCGCGGGCGTCGACCGCGGCCAGCGCGGCGGCGATCGAGGATGAGCATCCCTCGCCGTAGTCGCGGTTCTCGATCACCTCGACCCCGGAGAGGTCAACCCGGCGACGGACCTCGTCGGCGCTGCCGCCGAGGGCGACGATCAGCTGGTCGAAGCGACAGCGGCGCGCCGTCGCGAGGGTGTGGTCGAGCAGGGTCCGCGAGCCGAGAGGGAGCAGCTGCTTCGGCTCCCCGAGGCGGCTCGATCCCCCGGCCGCGAGAACGAGGCCGGTTGCGAACCGCTCAGCGGACACCGGCACCCGGAGCGCCCTGGGCGACGAAGCGATCCCGGCACCCCTCGCTGCAGAAGTAGTGTCGCTCACCGTCGCGCTCGAGCTGGATCGTCGCCCCCGTCACCGCCACCTCCATGCCGCAGATCGGATCGATCGCGACCGGCGGCGCCGCCGGGGAGGGTCGCCCGCCGGCCGCGGGCCGGGGCGCATCCGCCGCGGGATTCTCGCGCTCGGCGTCGAAGCTTCCGGCGCCGGAAGCATCGGCGGTGGCGGGCACGCCGCGCGAGCGCCGCACGGCGACGATCTCGGCGAGGATCGAGAGCGCGATCTCCTCCGGCGAGCGGGCGCCGATGTCGAAGCCCGCCGGGGTCCGCAGCTGCGAGCGCAGATCGGCGGGGACGTCGAGCGCCTCGCGGACCGCCTCGCCCCGGGTCCGGCTGGCGACGAGCCCGACGTAGGGAACCCCCTCACGGAGCGCGTCGGTGAGCGCGGCGGTCTCGTCGTGCCCGTGCGAGGCGACGATCAGCGCCGACGCGCCGGCGCCGGGGGCGCCCTCGCCCGGGTGCTTCGCCTCGACCGCGAATCCCACCCCACGGCCGAGATCGGCGAGCGCCCCGGCGATCGGGCTGTCGCCGATCACCCGCAGGATCGCCGCCGGCAGGTGCGGCTCGAGGAAGATCTCGAGGCCGCCGCCGCTCAGGCACGGGTTCTTGACCATCACCGATCCCTCGGCGGCCGGTTGTTCGCTCTCCTCCTCGCCGGGGAGGATCCGCAGCAGCAGCGGCTCGCCGGTCTCGAGCACCCGCAGCGCGTGGAGCCGGACCGACGCCTCGGCGCACTCGCCGCCGACGAAGCCCTCGATCGTCCCGTCGGGACGGACCAGCGCGGCGTCGCCCGCCCGCACGCTGGCCGGGCTCTGGGCGCGGACGACGGTCGCCTCGACGAACGGAACCCCGCGCGGGATCAGCTCCTCGCGGGCGATCGCCGCCAGCTCACCGCTGAGCACCGGACCCCTCCGCGGCCGCGACCCGATAGGTCGTCTGCGCGTCGAGCGAGCCCTCGACGCCGTCGGGGAGCGAGTCGCCGGCGAATGCGCGCAGGGCGACGGCCTGGATCTTGACGCTCCGCTCGGGGTCGCCGTCGACGCTCCACTGCCCGTTCTGCCACTCGAGCGCGTCCGGTTCGGCGTCGAGCATCCAGGCGGCGATCAGCCCCGCTCGCTGGCGGAGCTTGCGCGCGGTCGCGGCGACGTTCTCGCCGACGGCGCCGCTCGGCTCGGTCCGGAAGCTGTGCCCCGCGCCGAAGCGGTCCTCGTCGCGATGGACGACCTTGATGTCCTCCGGCGGGATGCCGAGCTCGCGCGCCGCGAGCTCGGCCAGCGAGCCCTCCTCACCCTGCGAGACCTCGGTCAGGCTGAGGACCGCCTTCCCGGTTGGGTGCATGCGCAGGAACACCGCGCCGTACGCCCGCTGCTCGGACTCGATCATCGCTCTCCTCTCTCGCAAAGGGTATCGGGGTCCACCCGCGCCGCCGGCTTCACGCTTCGCTCCTCACGGCGTCGTGTGACCCCGCTTCGGGCCGTATCCGCTCGGCATCGGAACCGGCTTCTGGGCCTCGGTCGGCTCGGCGCTCGGCCACGAGGTCTCGTCGGCGTCGGCGCCAGCGTCGGGCTCCGCGCTCGGCGTGCGAGCCGATCCGCCGGTCGCGCTCAGCGCGCGCGCGACCTCGTCGAGCGCGCTCAGATCGTGGCCGCTGACGAGGGCATCGCAGAACGGCAGCGCCGCCGCCATCCCGCCCGCCCGCGGCTCGAAGCCCGGCGCGGCCGCGCGAGGGTTGACCCAGACGATCCGGTGGGCGAGCCGCGCCAGTCGCTCCATCTCGCGTCCGACCAGGGCGGGGTCCGTCCGCTCCCAGCCGTCGGAGAGGATCACGACGACGGCGCCGCGCGCCATCCCGCGCCTTCCGTGGCGATCGTTGAAGGTCTTCAGCGCCTGGCCGATCCGGGTCCCGCTCGACCAGTCGGGAGCCGCCTTCGCCGCCCGCTGGATCGCCGCCTCGGGGTTTCGCCCCGCGAGCTCGCGGGTGAGCCGGGTGAGCCGGGTCGCGAACACGAACGCTTCCGCCGGCGTCCCGCTGGCGACGGCCGAGGTCAGGAGCTGCAGGTAGGCGCGCGCGTAGGGCTCCATCGACCCGGAGATGTCGCAGAGCAGCACCAGCCGGCGCGGGCGTTCGCGCCGCCTGCGACGGGCGAGGCGGATCGGGTCGCCGCCGGTGCGCAGGCTCGAGCGCATCGTCCGGCGAAGGTCGAGCCGCCGGCCATGCGCCGAACGCCGGTCGCGTCGCGTCCGCCGCCGCGGCGTCGCGAGGTCGACGCGCTCCATCAGCCGGCGAAGCTGAGCGAGCTCGGCGGCGTCGAGCGCGGCGAAGCTCCGCTCGGCGAGGCGCTCCTCGTCGCTCGCCAGCGCAAGCGGCACCTCGACCTCCCGCCCGTCGGCGTCTCCCGAGCCGGTGCCGGTGCTGATCGAGCGCGCTCCGGTGGCGCCGGGCTCGCCCGGCAGCGCCCGTGCCCGCGCGCTCGGCGGGCGCTCGCTCGGTCGTGAGGCGTCGAGCGGCGGCGAGTGCGGGTCGCCGCGATCCTCATCGGGACCGAGCCGCGCCTCGAACACGGCCCTGAACACGCGGTCGAACGCCGGCAGCTCGGCTTGGGAGGAGACGAAGACCGTGCGGGCGAGCCAGTAGAGCTGGGTGCGGCCAGCCGGCGGCGAAAGCGCCACCGCCGAGGCGAAGCGTGCGGAGCGCTCCGGCGTCACGGTGAGGCCCGCGGCGCGGAGGCGCTGCCCGAGGCCCGCGGCAAGCGCCGGCAGGTCGACCGAGGCGGGCACGGCGGCCGACGCGGGGTTCACTGCGGCGGCTCGGCCCGTCCCTGCATCGCCGCCCACACCCGTGCCGGGGTCAGCGGGATGTCGATGTGACCGACGCCGTAGGACGGGTACAGCGCGTCGCAGACCGCGTTGACGATCGCCGGCGGCGACCCGTTGGTTGCCGACTCGCCGACGCCCTTGGCGCCGATCGGATGGTGCGGGCAGGGCGTCTCGGTCGCGCCGAGCTCCCAGTCGGGGCACTCGAGCGCGGTCGGGATCAGGTAGTCCATCATCGATCCGTTGAGGCAGTTCCCCTGCTCGTCGAAGGTGATCACCTCCATCAACGCGATCCCGACGCCCTCGGCGAGGCCGCCCATGATCTGGCCCTCCACCACCATCGGGTTGATCCGCACCCCGCAGTCGTCGACGGCGATGAACCGGCGAAGCTTCACCTCGGCGGTGCCGGGGTCGACGTCAACGACGGCGATGTACGCGCCGCAGGGGTAGGTGAGGTTCGGCGGGTCGTACACCGCCTGGCCGTCAAGCCCCGCCTCGACGCCGTCGGGCAGCGGCTCCCCGTTGTACGCGCGCTCGGCGATCTGGTCGATCGTCGCACCCTGCCCGGGGTCGCCCTTGACGTACCAGCGGCCTTTCTCCCAGACCAGGTCCTCGGGCGAGGTCTCGAGCATTCCGGCGGCGATCAGCCTCGCCTTGTCGCGGACCCGGCGCGCCGCGACTGCCGCGGAGGCGCCCGAGACCGGCGTCGACCGGCTGCCGTAGGTGCCGAGCCCGAACGGCGTCCGGTCGGTGTCGCCGTGGCGAACCTCGATGTCGTCGGGCGAGATCCCGAGCTCCTCGCCGACGATCTGGGCGAACGTCGTCTCGTGCCCCTGCCCCTGCGTCTGGGCGCTGATGCTCAGGACCGCCTTCCCCGACGCGTGGACGCGCAGGTCGGCGCCGTCGGCCATCCCGAGGCCGAGGATGTCCATGTGCCTGCGGGGGCCTGCGCCGACGACCTCGGTGAAGAACGCGACCCCGATCCCCATCAGCTCGCCGCGCTCTCGCTTCGCGGCCTGCTCGCGAAGGAGCTCGTCGTAGCCGGCGATCTCCATCGCCTCGCGCATCGTCTTCTCGTAGTCGCCGGAGTCGTAGGTCCACCCGGTCTTGTTCTCGTACGGGAACTGCTCCGGGCGGATGAAGCTGTCCATCCGCAGCTCGACCTGATCGACGCCCATCTCGAGCGCCAGCTCCCCGACCAGTCGCTCGACGAGGTAGATCGCCTCGGTGACCCGGAACGAGCACCGGTAGGCGACGCCGCCCGGGGCCTTGTTGGTGTAGACCGCCTTCACCGAGCAGTGGGCGGCGTCGAGGTCGTAGGAGCCGGCGAAGATGTGGAAGAAGCCGGCCGGGAACTTCGTCGGCTGGGCAGTGCTGTCGAAGGCTCCGTGGTCGGCGATCACGTCGACCCGGACGCCGGTGATCCGGCCGTCCTTGGCGCAGATCTCGCCGCGCATGATGTAGTCGCGCGCGAAGCCGGTCGACATCAGGTTCTCGGATCGGTCCTCGACCCACTTCACCGGCCGGCCGCTGACGATCGAGCCGACGATCGTGCAGACGTAGCCGGGATAGACGGGAACCTTGTTGCCGAACCCGCCCCCTATGTCGTTGGTCATGATCCTGATCTTGTGCTCGGGCAGTCCGGCGACCTGGGCGTAGACGGTGCGGTGGGCGTTCGGCGCCTGGTTGCCGTTGTAGATGTCGAGCTGACCCGTCTCCGGGTCCATGTCGGCGATCATCCCGCAGGTCTCGAGCGGCGCCGGATGGCAGCGCGGGTAGATCATCTCGCGGCTGACGACGACGTCGGCCTCGGCGAAGACCCGTTCGGCCTCCTCGCTGTCGCCGGCCTCCCAGGTCGGGCTCGCGAGGTTGTCGGTCTGGCCCTCCTTGTCGTCGCGGATCAGCGGCGCGTCGTCGTCGAGCGCCTTGCGCGCGTTGACGACCGCCGTAAGCGGCTCGTACTCGACGTCGATCAGCGGCAGCGCGTCACGGGCGGCGTAGCGGTCCTCGGCGATGACGAACGCGACCTCCTGTCCCTGGAACCGGACCTTGTCGCCGGCGAGCACCGCCTGCGAGTCGTAGGAGATCGTCGGCATCCAGGCGAGGCCGAGGGTCTCGAGGTCCTTCGCGGTGATCACCCGATGGACCTTCGGATGGGCGAGCGCCGCCGAGGTGTCGATCGAGACGATCCTCGCGTGCGCGTAGGGGCTGCGGAGGATCGCGCCGTGGAGCATTCCGGGCAGGGTGATGTCGTCGAGGTACTTGCCCTGCCCGCGGATGAACCGCGCGTCCTCCTTGCGCTTCATCCGTCCGTGGCCGATCGGCGTGTGCTCAGCGGTCGGCGTAGCCATGTTCACCTCCTCCGCGCCCGGCGGCCTCGTGCTCGACCGCCCAGCGAATCGCTCTGACTATGTTCGCGTACCCCGTGCAGCGACAGATCGCGCCCGAGATCGCCTCCCTGATCTCCTCCTCGGACGGATCCGGGTTGGCGTCGAGGAGCGCCCTGCCGGTCATGATCATCCCGGGAGTGCAGAACCCGCACTGCAGGCCGTGCTCCTCGTGAAAGCCCTGCTGGACCGGATCGAGGCGGCCGTTGCGCTCGAGCGACTCGATCGTGCGGATCTCGTGGCCCTCGCACATCGCGGCCAGCACCGTGCACGACTTCACCGGACGACCGTCCATCAGCACCACGCACGCGCCGCAGTTCGACGTATCGCAGCCCCAGTGCGTGCCGGTGAGCCCGAGCGTGTCGCGGAGGAAGTGGACGAGCAGCAGCGCCGGCTCGATCTCCCGCGTGTGCTCGGTCCCGTTGACGTTGACCGTGACCTCCATCTCAGGCGCCCCTCCGTTGCGCACGCGCGGCGGCTCGCGCGAGGGCGCGGCGGGTGAGCTCACCGGCGAGGTGGCGCTTGTAGTCGGCCGGGCCCCGGCCGTCGGACGCCGGGGAGCAGTCCTCGGCGGCGATCGCCCCAGCCTCCGCGAACGCCTCCTCCGACGGCGTCTTGCCGCGCAGCATCTCCTCGGCTCGCGAGGCGTGGACCGTCGTCGGCCCGACCGCGCCGAGGGCCAGCCCGGCGTCGGCAATCGTCCCGTTCTCGACCCACAGCGCCGCCGAGACGGCGACGATCGCCCAGTCTCCCGCGCGCCGCTCGACCTTCTCGTGCGCGCTGCCGCACCCCGCCCGGACCGGGATCCGCACCTCGACCAGGATCTCGGCGTCCCCGATCGCCGTCTGGTACGGCCCGACGTGGAAGTCCTCCATCGACACGGTCCGTTCGCCGTTCGCGCCTGCGATCACGGCCTGCGCCTTGAGCGCGGTGCAGACTGCGGACAGGTCCTCGGCGGCGTCGGCCTGCGCCAGCGAGCCGCCGATCGTCCCGCGGTTGCGGACGACGGGGTCGGCGATCACCCGCTCGGCGTCGGCGAAGATCGGGAACTCGCTGGCGAGCACGTCCGACTCGAGCAGCTGGTGGTGGCGCGTGAGCGCCCCGATCCGGACCTCACCCGGCTCCTCGCGGACGTAGGCGAGGTGCTCGAGGTCGTTGAGGTCGACGAGTCGCTCGGGATGGGCAAGGCGCAGCTTCATCATCGGCAGCAGGCTGTGACCGCCGGCGATCACGCGGGTGTCGGGGCCGCCCTGCACGAGCAGCGCGATCGCGTTCTCGACGCTGGTCGCGCGCTCGTACTCGAACGGTGCCGGTGTCTGCACGGGCGTCCTCTCTCCTCACCCGGTGGCGGAGTGCCCCGCCTCCTTCGCCCCGCTCCCGGCGCCGTCGCCGGACGTCGGAGCCTCAGCTGCAGGGTAGACCCTCGGCGCGTCGACGCCGATCGCAGGCGACGCCGGTCGCGCGGTCGGGTCACCCCCGGGCCGGGTGTAGAGCGAGCGCGCCGCGGCGCTCGAATGGATCGCGTCGCGCAGCGCCTCGCCGCGCAGGGGACCGGCCCCGAGCGGGCTCTCGCGGCCGAGCCTCGCGAGCTGGATCGCCCCGCGGGTGTAGACGATGTCGATGTTCTTGACCTCGCCGGCGCGGCCCTGGCGCTCGAGCATCGCCTTGCCGCCGCCCGGAAACACCGACTCGATCAGGCCCGGACCGTCGTCGGGCCCCGCCTTCTTCTCAAGCAGGCCCTCGAGCAGGTCGGTGCCGGCAGTGAGGTCGGCGTTGATCGCCTCGACGATCTCGCCGACCGGCTGGCTCTTGCGGACCACCTCGCCGACCGAGCCGATCACCGCCTCGAGCCCGGCGTTGATCTTCCTCAGCTCACCGATCACGGCGACCAGGTAGACGACCAGCGCGGCGATGATCAGGACCGCGGCGATGATCGTGACGATGGCAGCCGGCTCCATGGCGAGATCAGGCGTCGTCGAGGATCGTGTCGAGGGAGCCGCCGTAGTCGGCGACGACGGTGACGGTCTGATTGACCTGCGTACGGGTGGTGCGGAGCATCTCGACGGCGTCGAGGTCGGCGGAGGCCGCCCGGGCGACGGGTCCCAGCTCCTCGACGGCGGCACGGGTCCGCTTCGCCGCCTCGAGGACCCCGCGCAGGAGGACGACGACGACCGGGACGACGACGAGCAGCAGCACCGCGTTGCCGATCCACCAGACGGTCAACGCTTCCTCCCGGCGACGATCGCGGCCTTGGCGGCGACCTCGGGCATCAGGGCGATGATCCCGTCGAACTGGCGGTTGATCGCCTCGACCGCCGGTGCGAGCGGACGAAGGTGCGCCGACTCGACCTCCTCGAGCGCCGCGCCGAGGGTCTCGAGGTCGGTGGCGACATCGGTGAGCCGGCGACGGATCTCGATCAGCGCCAGCGCGAGGACGGCGACGAGCACGACCGCCTCGGCGACGCTGAGCACGATCAGCAGCGTCGTGCTCACAGGAATACCTCACGGCACATGCACATCTCCTGCGGCGCCTTTGGCGCCTTACCTGCTGCTGCCGGGGCAAGCCCCGGCCCAACATCCCTGCATGAATGTCGCTCGCTCACTGGACTTCCTCCCCGTAACCCTGGCTGAGGGCGTTCATGTAGCCGTCCTGGACGACGCCCTCAGCGGCGATCTGCTCGAGCACCGGCGCCGTCGCCTCGAGCTGGGGGATGTTGGCCGTGCTCTCGGCTACCTTGCCGGCCGATCCGAGGAGCTCGCGCACGCTGGCGCGGATTCGGCCGAGGAGCCCGAGCAGGATCAGCAGCATCCCGGCGACGACGAGCGCGACGACGAGGCCGAGGGCCAGGGTGACGTACCAGAGGGTCCGCTCCGTATCGGTCAGCGCGAGCAGGACCTCGATCAATGCCCGACCGCCGCCTTTCGGAGCGCCCGGGCCGAATGCAGGATCCGGACCCCGGAGTCGTTGATCCTCTCGATCCCGTCGAGCGCCTCGGTCTGGGAGCGCAGCGTCTCGACCGCCTCGGCAGCCACCTCAGCCTGGCGAGCGATCCTCGTCGCCAGGACGAGGATCGTGACGACGATGATCACGGCGACGACCACGACCACTCCGCCGAGCGCGAGGCCGATGTACCAACCGGTTGTTCCCGCCGTGATCACCATGGCCTCCTCTCTCCACCTGGCCATCCGCGGCCTCCATGCCGGGCCATCACGCGGTGGGCTGGGAGCATATCCGAGGCCCTCGGCGCTGTCTACGCCCCAGCTAGAGCTGCGAGAGGTTCTCGGCGAACTCGCCGATCATCCCCTCGGTGACGCCGGCGATCACGCCCTCGCCCATCTGCGCGGCCTTGCCGGTGACGTTGACCAGCGAGTGGATCGAGACGTCGGTCGCCTCGCCGGCCTCCGCCAGCTCGATCTCGATCCGCGCATCGGCGTTGCCCTGCCCGCCGGCCTCCCTCGCCCGCCCGTGGAGGACGGCGCGGCGGGCGGCGTCGTCACGCTCGACGATCTCGGCCGGGCCGCTGTAGTTCATCGACATCGACCCGAGCCGGATCCGGACCTCCGCCTTCACCGCGCCCGCGTCGGTCCGCTCGAGGACCTTGGCCCCGGGCACGCACGGGATCACGCGCTCGAGGTCGACCATCGTCTCCCAGACCTCGTCGATCGGCTTCGCAACCTGGAACGAGTTGTTGAACTCCATGCGCCCTCCTCTTCGGGGTCAGGAGTCTGTCACAGGCGCAGGGGGCGGTACGGTTCGGAGCGATGACGATCGGGCCGGGCGTTCACACGTACGGGCCGCGGAGCGCGACGCTCACGGTCGAAACCGGGCGACGCGGAGCGGCGGCGAAGGCGGGACACGACCTCGTCATCGAGGTGACCGACTGGGAGGCGACGCTCGAGGTGGGCGACGACGGAACGCCGACCGCGCTCAGCCTCGGGGCTGATCCGCGGTCGCTCCGGGTGCGCGAGGGCCGGGGCGGAATCCAGGACCTCAAGCGGGAGGACATCGGCGAGATCGAGGGGACGATCGACCGCGAGGTGCTCGGCGGACACCCGATCGAGCTCCGCTCGACCGCGATCGATCCCGCCGACGGAGGCCGGCGGCTGCGGGTCTCCGGCACCCTGGCGATCGCCGGGCAGAGCCGGCCGGTCGAGCTCGAGCTCGAGCTTCGCGCCGACGGGGGGATCGCGGGCGAGGTCACCCTGAAGCAGTCGGATTGGGGGATCACCCCCTACTCGGGCCTGTTCGGAGCGCTGAAAGTCGCCGACGAGGTCAAGGTCGTGGCCGAAGCGCGCGCGCCGCAGGGCTGAGGGCGAGTGCGGCCGGAGTGCGGGCGGAGGGACTCGAACCCTCAAACTCTCTCGAGCACCGGCACCTAAAGCCGGCCCGTTTACCAGTTTCGGCACGCCCGCGTGGTGCCGATTCTAGGCGGGCGCCCTGGAACCCGGCCGGGGCGCGCGTAGGCGCCCGTATAAGGTTGAGGCGGCTTCGGGACCGGTTGTTGCGAGGAGGTGGCAGGCCGTGGATGATCCGAGCCGGCTCGCACGGACGATCGCTACGGGCGCGCTCGCGCTTCTCGCCGCGGCGGCGGCGGCCGCGCCGCCCACCGGCGCCCAGGCGCCGGAGCGGCCGTTCCCCGCCCACGCCGGCTACGTCGACGGGTCGATCAAGCCGAACCACCTCTCCCAGGCCGAGCTCGACCAGGGGGTGGTCGACCTCTACGAGCAGTGGCGGGACGACTACCTGACCCAGAACCCGTACGAGCCGGACCAGTACTACGTCGACTACAGCGAGGAGTTCACGCAGCCCGCGGACGCGGTGACGACCTCGGAGTCGACCGGCTACGGGATGCTCGCAACGGCGATCATGGCCGGCGTCGATCCGCAGGCGAAGGTCTACTTCGACGGGCTCTACCGCTTCTCCCGCGCCCATCCGAGCGGCAACGACCCGAACCTGATGGCATGGCAGCAGGCCGACCGGGACGGGGCGATCATCACCGTTCCCGACGGTGGCGAGAGCTCGGCGACCGACGGCGACCTCGACATCGCCTATGCGCTCCTGCTCGCGTCGGAGCAGTGGGGCGATGGTGGGGAGATCGACTACCGAGCGGCCGCCGAGTCGATCATCGCCGCGATTCTCGCGAGCGAGGTCCAGGCCGACGAGCCGATCCTCGCATTGGGCGACTGGGCGCCGAGCGACTCCACGTACGGGACCGGGACTCGCTCCTCCGACTGGATGCTCCAGCACCTGAAGGAGTTCGAGGCAGCGACCGGCGACGCCGAGTGGACGGCGATCGTCGACAAGGCGTATGAGCTCGCGGACGCACTCCACTCCGAGCACAGCCCGGCGACCGGGCTCCTGCCGGACTTCGTCGTCTACGCCGGTGGCGCTCCCCAACCCGCCCCGCCGAACTACCTCGAGTCGCCGAACGACGGCAGCTATAGCTGGAACGCGACCCGGGCGCCGTGGCGGCTCGCCACCGATCACCTGATCACCGGCGACGCTCGCGGCAAGGCGCAGCTCGATGCGATCAACGCCTGGATCCGCTCGGCCACCGAGGGCGATCCCGCCGAGATCGACCAGGGCTACGAGCTCGATGGCACGCCGATCGATCCGAACACCGATGCGCATACCGCCTTCGCGGCGCCGTTCATGGTCAGCGCGCTGGTCGACGCCTCGAACCAGGCCTGGCTGAACGACCTCTGGGACTACAACGTCTCGCAGCCGTCGAGGGGCTACTACGGCGACAGCATTCGGCTGTTCGGCGCGATAGTCGCGTCCGGCAACTGGTGGTCGCCGAGCACGCCGTCACCGGGGCCGAACACCCCGCCCGTGATCGACCAGATCGCCGCCGACCCCGATACCGGCGACGCCCCGCTCGAGGTCTCGTTCACCGCCCAGGCCTCCGACCCCGACGGCGACGAGCTCAGCTACGAGTGGGGCTTCGGCGACGGCGGCACCTCAGACCAGCAGAACCCGACCCACACCTATCAGGACCCGGGC
>DATHVI010000079.1:0-10307 GCA_035461385.1 Solirubrobacterales bacterium | reverse complement strand
CATCGCGCGGCTGGCGCGGCGGATCGAGCTCTCACAGGAGGGCGAGATCGAGCTGATGGAGGAGTGGCTCGCGGCGCGCGGTGAGCCCGGGCCGGATCAGGGCGGCGACGGGGAGGCGGGCGGCGGCGTCGACGGGCACTTCGGGCGCCGGCGAGCCCGGCACCGGTGGCAGCTCAGGATTGATGCCGGGAATGCTCACGCCCCGGCAGCTGGACCGGCTGGCGGCGGCGCGCGGCCCCGAGTTCGATCGCCTGTTCGCAAGGCTGATGATCCAGCACCATCGTGGCGCGCTGGTCATGGTCGCCCAGCTGCGCGAGGACGGGGGTGGCATCGAGCCCGGCGTCTACCGTCTCAGCGCCGACATCGAAGCCGACCAGGAGATCGAGATCCGGCGCATGCGCGACATGCTCGCCGGCCGCTTCGGCGGCGGGCTCTGAGCGGCGACCCGCCGAGGCGTCAGTTTCGCTCCGCGACACCCGAGCCCCCGACGGGCAGCGGGCCGCGTTCCGGGTGGAGCGGATAGAGGACGTCGTAGACTCGCGTCGGACCTCGGTCGCCTCGTAGGCGTCGGGGATCGTCCGCGCGAGCTCGCTGTCGCGGAAAGCGGCGAGCGCCTCGCGGCTCTCGAAGAAGTAGATCCCGCAGAGGTCGCCTGTCGCCGGGTCGCGACCGTAGACCTTCTGAGTCAGCCCGGGCACCTCGAGGAATCGCAGGCGCCGCTCGAGCAGCCGGCGGTCGAGCTCGTCTGGTGCGAGGTCGGACTTGATGCGAACGTAGAGAATCGAGGCCATGTCCCCTCCGTGGTCGAACCCGCGGGGCACGCTAGCAGGGAGAGGGGGCCGGATCCGGCCTTCGGTCCCAGCTTCCGGTCGCATCGGGTCGGCCAGCTCGATCACCGGTTACGGCGAGGATTTGCAGGCCACGGCTAGCCTTGGTCCGCCGATGAGCGTCGACGACGGTCTCCCCCAGCTGAGCTTCGCCTCCGCCGCCGAGTGGGAGGCGTGGCTGGAGGCGAATCACGACTCCTCCCCTGGCGTCTGGCTGAAGATCGCCAAGAAGGGCAGTGGAATCGCGAGCGTCACGATCAGCGAGGCGCTCGACGCCTGCCTCTGCTTCGGCTGGATCGACGGCCGGCGCGAGGCCCTCGACGACCGCTACTACCTCCAGCGCTACACGCCGCGGCGCCGACGGAGCAAGTGGTCGCGGATCAACGTCGAGAAGGTCGAGCGGCTCGCTACCGCCGGGCGGATCCGAGCGGCCGGGCTCGCCGAAGTCGAGCGGGCGAAGGCCGACGGGCGCTGGGACGCCGCCTACGAGAGCCCGCGCCGGATCGCCGTCCCCGACGACCTCCGGCGCGAGCTCGCCGCACGGCCCGAGGCGAGGGAGTTCTTCGACGGCCTCGACAGCCGCAACCGCTACGCGATCCTCTACCGGCTCGACGACGCGAAGCGGCCGGAGACCCGTGCCCGGCGGCTCGAGAGGTTCGTCGCGATGCTCGAGGCACGGGAGAAGCTCCACCCCTAGAGGCCGAGCCCGGCGCGAACTGCGTGCTGACCTTCCCGGACCGAATCGTCGATCGCCTCGCGCTGCCGCTGGCGCGGCGCCTCGAGGGCGACATCTTCGCGTCGCAGGCGCGCCTCGAGGCGCACATCGAGCGCCGGCGGCGACGCCCCGTCGACCCCCGCCCGCCGCGCGGCGTCCGGCGCGCCGTCGAGCTCGAGGTCGGCGAGCGTCACGGCTGGCCGGTGTTCACCGCGACGCCGAGGCGCGGGGAGTCCGCTGTCTCGCTCGTCTACCTGCACGGCGGCGCCTACGTCAACGAGATCTCCCGCTGGCACTGGCTGCTGATCCGAGAACTGGTCGAAGCTGTGCCGGCCCGGTCGTTCGTGCCGATCTACCCGCTGGCGCCGGACGCGGGCGCCGAGGACGTCGTCCCGCGGGCGGCGGAGATCGCCGGCGAGCTGATCGCCGCGGGCGGCGCCCGGCCGACGATCCTGATCGGCGACTCGGCGGGCGCCGGATTGGCCGTCGCGACCGCGATCGCCCTCCGCGACCGCGGATCGGGGCAACCGTCCCGGCTGATCCTGCTCTCCCCGTGGGTCGACGCCACGGTGAGCGATCCGCGCCAGCACGCGGTCGCGCCACGGGACAGGATGCTGCGACCGCCCGGCCTCGCGGCGGCCGGACGGATCTACGCCGGCGCGCTGGCGCCCGACGACCCGCGCGTCAGCCCGATCCACGCCGACCTCCGCGGCCTCGCCCCGATGACGATCTTCAGCGGCACCGACGACATCCTCGACCTCGACTCGCGGCGGCTCGCCGAGGAGGCCCGGCGGGCGGGCGTCGAGGTCGACCTCGACCGCGTCGATGCGGCGCCGCACGACTTCCCCCTCCTCCCCACCCGCCACGGCGCCCGCGCTCGGGCCCGGATCATCGAGATCATCCGGGCCGAAGGCGAGCGGCGGGCCGCAGGGCCCCCGGCCGAACGCGCGTAGGCGGCCTGTGCGACTACCTCCGATCGGGCCGAAGCGACTTGCCGAAGCCGTAGGGAACCTTCCACCGCGGCCCGATCCGGGCGGGGTCGAGCGGCTCGAGGTCGAGGCCGCGGGCGATGCGCTCGAGCAGCCAGAGGTCGTAGGGCCAGCTCCCGGTCGTGCCGTCGATGGCGCTGCGTGCGGCGACGATGCCGTTCGGCCCGCCGGCGATCCGGACGTCGCTCCACGTCGCCCGGTCCCTGCTCAGGGCGCCGATCAGGACGTGGATCTCGGCCGGGCTCTCGGCCGATGCGACGAGGGTGCCGCCGTCGGCGACGACGTCGAAGGCGGGAGCGGCGACCCGGACGACGGTGATGCAGCGGTTGTGCCGGTTCGAGAACAGGGTCGTGCCGCCGGCGATCTTCTCGTCCGGCCCGACCCTGACGAACACCTGCCGTCCCTCGCGGGTCCCCCAGTAGACGTGCGGCTCGAGGACCTCGCTCGCCGCCGAGACGCGTGACCGAAGGCCGAGCATCGAGCCCGCCCAGCCCTCGTCGTGCGGGGCGTCCTCGGTCGGGCCGTGGTCCTCGCGCTCGACCGCAAGCGCGTTGAGGATCGCGTCGATCGTGTACGGAGCGGGGTCGTCGATCGACGCGGCCGAGCCGAGCTCGGTAGCCGCCGCGGGCTGGCGCCGTTGCTGCGCCCGCCGGCCCTCCCGGGCCCGCCGGCGGAGCCGGATCGCCGGCACCAGCACCGCGCCGACGATCAGGACCGGGATCGCAAACGCAACGACCGGGATCCAAGCCGGCGCCGCCTGCTCGGCGACCAGGGTCATCGGCAGAGCCCAGTTCGCGGCCGCCGACCGGACCGGCGTGGGATCACCCACCTCCCCGGCGGCAGACCGCCGTCCGTGCGCCGCTCACGGCGTCGTTCGGTCGAGCTTCACCTCGCAGAGATCGACGGATGCCCGGGTCCCGGGGGTATCCGAGCGGTCCATCTCCTCGAACGCCTTGGTCGCGGCCCGCAGCTTCTCCTCGGTCTCGAACAATCCGACGAAGATCGCCGTGCCCTGCTCCCGGTCGAAGAACAGGGTGATCCGCGTCGTGTCGATGCCCTCCGGCGGCCCGTCGGCCTCGTCGACACTCGAGAGGATCTCGTCGATCCGCTCCGGGGTGACGTCGGTGAACCTGACAACGCGTGCGTGCATGGACGCTCTCCTTCCGCGTGGCTTGTGCCGATCCTAACGTGGGCGGGAGATGGCCGCAGCAATCGATCTCGGCGCCCGTCCCCAGGCCCTACGATCAGTCGACCCGTGGAGAGAGGGCGAGATGGCGATTCTCGAGCAGCTGCAGTATCACCCGTGCGCCGACGAAGCCGATCCCGACGACTATCGGCCGCGATCGTCCTGGGCCGCGGCCGCGGATCCGATCAGCTCGGATCGAAGCTTCGTGGAGGGCTTGTGCGCCCTGGTCGATGTCGTCGCCCCGAACGATCGGGTGCCCCTCCACACCCATCCGGTGGACGAGATGATCGTCCTCGAGGAGGGGACGGCGGAGGTGACTCTCGGCGACGAGGTCCGAACGCTCGCCGCCGGGGCCGTGATCTTCGTCCCGGCCGAGACCCCGCACGGCGCCGTCAACGTCGGAGAGGCCCCGGCACGATTTCTCGGCGTCTTCTCAACTCAGCGGATCGGGGTTCGCTACCTGCAGCGCAACCCCGCCCCGAACACCGAAGGGAACCCGCCGCGGCCTCCGTTCGAGCTCGACGTGCGCGCTGAGATCGAAGGCGGAGGCGCGGGAGCGGGCTGACAGCACTGCGGACGAGGCGCGCCGGGACCGATCCGCACAACGATCCCGCTCACGCTGTCCGCGAGGCCCTCGGTCAGGCGCCGACGTAGGCCGCGAGGTGCTCGCCGGTGAGGGTGGACCGGGCGGCCACCAGGTCGGCGGGCGTGCCCTCGAAGACGATCCGGCCGCCGTCGTGGCCGGCGCCGGGACCGAGGTCGATGATCCAGTCGGCGTGCGCCATCACCGCCTGGTGGTGCTCGATGACGATCACCGACTTGCCCGAGTCGACGAGCCGGTCGAGCAGGCCGAGCAGCTGCTCGACGTCGGCGAGGTGGAGGCCGGTTGTCGGCTCGTCGAGGACGTAGACCCCGCCGTCGGAGGCCATGTGCGTGGCGAGCTTGAGCCGCTGCCGCTCGCCGCCGGACAGCGTCGTCAGCGGCTGGCCGAGGCCGAGGTAGCCGAGCCCGACGTCGGCGAGCCGGGTCAGGATCTTGTGCGCCGCCGGCGTGCGCGCCTCGCCCTCGGCGAAGAACCGCTCGGCCTCGGTCACCGACATCGCGAGCACCTCGCTGATGTCGCGGCCGCCGAGGTGGTGCTCCAGCACCGATGCGTCGAACCGCTTGCCCCCGCACTCCTCGCAGGTGGTCGCGACGCCGGCCATCATCGCCAGGTCGGTGTAGACGACGCCGGCGCCGTTGCAGGTGGGGCAGGCGCCCTCGGAGTTGGCGCTGAACAGCCCCGGCTTGACGCCGTTGGCCTTCGCGAACGCCTTGCGGATCCGGTCGAGGAGCCCGGAGTACGTCGCCGGGTTGCTCCGCCGCGAGCCGCGGATCGCGGTCTGGCCGACCGTCACCACCCCGTCCCGCCCGGACACCGAGCCGCCGATCAGCGAGCTCTTGCCCGACCCCGCCACCCCGGTGACGACAACCAGCACCCCGAGCGGGATGTCGGCGTCGACGTCCTGCAGGTTGTGGGTGCTGGCGCCGCGCACCTCGAGTACCTCCGACGACGTCCGCACCGACGGCTTCAGCGAGGCGCGGTCGTCCAGGTGCCTCCCGGTGAGCGTGTCGCTGGCCCGCAGGCGCTCGACGGTGCCCTCGAACACCACCCCTCCTCCCTCGCTGCCGGCGCCCGGGCCGAGATCGACGACGTGGTCGGCGATCGCGATCGCCTCGGGCTCGTGCTCCACGACAAGCACGGTGTTGCCCTTGTCGCGCAACTGCAGCAGGAGGCCGTTCATCCGCTGGATGTCGTGCGGGTGCATCCCGATCGTCGGCTCGTCGAAGACGTAGGTGATGTCGGTCAGCGACGATCCGAGGTGGCGGATCATCTTCGTGCGCTGGGCTTCGCCGCCCGAGAGCGTGCCCGACGGCCGGTCGAGCGAGAGGTAGCCGAGCCCGATCTCGACGAACGAGTCGAGCGTGCGTTCGAGCGTCGCGAGCAGCGGCGCCACCGACTGCTCGTCGAGCTCCCGGACCCAATCGGAGAGGTTGCTGATCTGCATCGCGCATGCGTCGGCGATGTTGATGCCCTCGATCTTCGACGATCGGGGCGCCTCGCTGAGCCGGGTGCCGTCGCACTCGGGGCAGGTCGTGAACGTCACCGCGCGGTCGACGAACTTCCGGACGTGCGGCTGCATCGCCTCCCGGTCCTTGGACAGGAAGGACTTCTGGATCTGCGGGATCAGTCCCGCGTACGTCAGGTTGATCCCGTCGACCTTGATCTTGGTCGGCTCTTTGTAGAGGAGGTCGTGGAGCTCTCGCTTGTTGAACTTGCGGATCGGCTTGTCGGGGTCGAAGAAGCCGCAGCCGCGGAAGATCCGCCCGTACCAGCCGTCCATGCTGTAGCCGGGGATCGTCAGCGCGCCCTCGTTGAGCGACTTGCTGTCGTCGTACAGCGCGGACAGGTCGAAGTCGTTGACCGAGCCCCGGCCCTCGCATCGCGTGCACATGCCGCCGGTGCGGGTGAAGGTCGCTTTTTCGGTCTTCGTCTTGGCGCCGCGCTCGACCGTGATCGCACCGCTCGCCTTCACCGAGGCGACGTTGAAGGAGAACGCCTGGGGCGAGCCGATCTGCGGCTGTCCGAGCCGGCTGAAGAGGATCCGCAGCATCGCGTTGGCGTCGGTGACGGTGCCGACGGTCGAGCGCGGGTCGGCACCGATCCGCTCCTGGTCGACGATGATCGCGGTCGTCAACCCGTCGAGCACGTCGACCTCGGGCCGCGCCAGCGTCGGCAGGAAGCCCTGCACGAACGCGCTGTAGGTCTCGTTGATCAGCCGCTGCGACTCGGCGGCGATCGTGGCGAAGACCAGCGAGCTCTTGCCCGAGCCGGAAACGCCGGTGAACACCGTCAGCCGGCGCTTCGGGAGCTCGACGCTCACGTCCTTGAGGTTGTTCTCGCGCGCGCCCTGCACGCGGATCAGGTCGTGGCTGTCGGCACGGTGCGGCGCCGGCGACTGCGTGTCCGACGTGTCCGTCCTCGTGGCGGTGCTCATCGTGTCTCCATTGTTCTACGCGGGGCGCGCCCTGAAGGTCGTGGGTCGCTGAAATAATTTGTAGCACAAATTATTGAGACAGCCCATCAAATCTGAGACGATCAGACGATGGCGCCGAGCTCTGAAGCCGACACCGAGATCCCCGAATTCGCCGGCCAGCTCTTCTTCCGCCTCTGGCGCGCCTCGCACACGCAGACCGCCGCGGCGCTCGAATCGATCGGCCTCACGCCTGCGCTGTTCGCGGTGCTCGACTTCCTTCGGGCGCACGACGGGGCGATTCAGCAGGAGATCGGCGCGGCGATGGGGATCGATCCGAGCACGATGGTCGCCCTGATCGACGAGCTCGAGCGCGCCGGCCTCGCCAAGCGGCGCCCGCATCCAACCGACCGCCGCGCGCGCGAGGTCGTGATCACGCCGAAGGGGCGCCGCAGCGTGGAGCGGGGACGGACCCTGGCGTGTGAAGTCGAGGACGACGTCCTCCAGGGGTTGGACTCCGCCGAGCGCCGCCAGCTGCTGAAACTGCTTCGACAGGCGCTCTCATCGGCGCCGCCGCAACCGCTGTGGAGCTCCGACGAGGGGGACTAGGGAGGTTGAACGTGCTCGGCTCGCTTCCCCAATGCGCGATTTCCGGAAGCGACGGCCCCGTTTCTTGCGTGACGCTCCCGCCTTCCGGAGCAGGAGCGACCCGCGGCGTCGCAGGAGTGCGCCATCTAAGGAACGCACTGGTGTTCCGCGGTCCGGGCCCCCGGAGGGCAGACCTCAAACGCGCGCGTGCAACTCGAGCGACCTGAGGTACTGTGAGGTAGGCGGCGTCGGGGGGCGCCCCCGCAGGGGCGCCCCATGAAAGACGCCCGCGGGATTACGCGGCGTCAGGAGCCGACTCCGGGAGCCCCAAGGGGCGCTCCGCAAACGCTTGCTCTGCGTCGACCTCGTAGCAGCTGTTGTCGCTCGAGTCGCCGAGCGTGGAGTCGACGTACTCTTGGATCGCGTCCGCAGCGCCAGCCTCCCAGAGGCAAGCGACCGCAGACCCGTCCCGGCTCGGGTAGAACTGAAGGACCCGAGCGCCTTGGGGCGCGCCCTCGCCCCGCTTTAGCTTCTCGCCGCGCGGAAACGCCGTCTGCGGATCCTTGATCTGGTGTTCGACGATCACGTACATGCGGTACCTCCTGGTCGTTTTCCCGGGTGGTCTCCGAGGTGGCACGTGCGCCTTGCCTCGTTCGGCGACGTCGGGGATCGTTTACGGACGAGAGCGACCGTACGCCGGGCGTCGTCGGACGGCATCGCCTGGACGTACCAACCTTGCGGCGTGGTCCGTTCGTACCAGGCAGCCGGTCAGACCAGATCGTGCCGGACCGCGAACGCGGTGGCTGCGGCGCGTGAGGACAGGCCGAGCTTGGCGAAGATGTTCTGCAGGTGCCGTCGGACCGTGTGGTCGCTGATCACCAACTCCGCTGCGATCTCCGGGTTGCTCTTCCCAACGGCGACCAGGCGAAGCACCTCGAGCTCGCGCGACGTCAGCCCATGGTCCTCTGGAGGCGCGGGACCCGGAGTCGGCGAGTCGAGCCGGGCGAGGTCCGGCGCTGCTCCAAGCTCGGAGAAGGCGGCCCGGGCTCCGTCCAGCTCCAGCGCCGCTGCGTCTTCGTCGCCGATCGTCCGGCAGGCCAACCCCACCAGCACCCGGGCCTTTGCGGCCTCGTACGGCGCCGCGAGCTCCTCCCACTCCTGCCAGGCTCGCCGCGCCGCAACCAGGGCTGCTTGGGCGTCGCCCTCGGCCAGGGCCACGGCTGCCACCGCCTGCGCAGACATCGCCCTCAGGGCATCGCTCCCCTGGTCGGCTGCGATCGCTTCGAGTTCTCGGCAGGCGAGGTGCGCCGCCTCACCGTCCCCGACGGCGAGCATGATCTCGACGTAGGCGGGAAGGAGCTCGGCGCGCCTGAGGGCCTGAGCGGTCTCGCTCACCGCCCGGCGGATCCCGGCTGCGGCGGCCTTCCCGTTCCCCTGCGCTAGTCGCAGCAAAGCCAGCCCCGGCTGCGGCTCGCGACCGCCACGGCTCGCCTCACTGTAGGCGTCCTCAGCGGCGGCGAACTCCCCGAGGAGGCGATGCACCTCTCCCCGGCGGTAGGCGGCGCGACCGATCGCCCGCTGATTCAAGGCTCCCCGGCTGAAGCGTTTGCCGACCCGCCCCGCCTCCTCGAGCGCGTCCCGCCACGCCCCCTCCAGGGTCATGATCTCGGCGCGATGCACGAGGCAGATTCCGTTGTGGGCCACCATCTCGGGCTGCTGCTCGCACCACCGCGTGAGGGCGGCGGTCCACTCCCGCGCGCGCCTGAGCTCGAAGGCGTCCCGGCAGAAGGCGATCGTGTTGCAGTAGACGATCCCGGCGACGATCGGCGAAAGCTCCCCCGCGGTCACCGCGACCATGCCTTCGTCGACCAGCCGAAGGCCTTCCTCGACGCTCCCCAGCCTGATCAGAGCGTGGCCCTGCTCCATCACCGCGAGCGCGAGCAGGTCCCGGTCACCGAAGCGCTCGCCGATCTCGGCGGCCTCGGCCGCGACGGCATGCGCCGCCTCGTTCTCCCCGGCGATCACGTGCTGAATCACGGTCGGCAGCAGCAGGTAGCCGCGCTCGGCGCAGTCGCGGCGCCCGCTCTCGAGCAGGCGCTCCCCGCGGGCGAACCATCCCGTTGCCGGCCCTCTCTCTCCGCGGAAGATCAGGTTGTGGCCGATCCACCAAGCGCAGCGCGCTGCCGGCGCAGCGTCGCCGGCATCCAGGTAGGCCTGGTGCGCACGCTCCAGGGCATTTACGTACTCGTCATCGCGCCCGAGCATGTAGGCCGATCGCCCAAGCAGCTCGAGGTCGGCAGCGCCCAGCGGTGCCGCCTGATCGGCACCGACAAGTGACTCGTGCGCCTCGCCCCAGGCGCGCCTGGCGTAGGACTCGCGGCCGTGTTCGATGTCGGCGGCGGCGCTTGGCATGAGCTGATTATCGAGCTTGTGGCTCAGGGCCTCGGGCCGGCTCGAGCATGCAGGCCAGGCTGCCTCTCCACCGCGCCCCCACCGCCCACGGTCCCCGCGTTGCCGCTTCCTGTCCACATGCGAGCTTCTCGGCGTCGCGTTCAGCGTCCTGCTTTGGACGAGTCGCGAGCGTCTGAGCGATCGATCAGCGCGCGCCTCCAATGCGCGACGAGGAGGCAGACGGTCGGGTCGGGTCGCGTCCAGCGCTTCGAAGCCCGGACGTCGCCGGCTCGGTGGGGACACGCCCGGATCCGTTCGAGAGCGATGGCGGCAGGCATCCCGAGGTGTGGTGAATTCACTCCCAGGGTGGGTTGTGGGCGAGGCGGCTCGTCGTCACGCTCCGGGCGATGACTCCCGACGGGCCCCCGCCGCGCAGGCCGCGATCAATCCCGCGCAGGGCGGTGCTCGCGGCGACCTTCGTCGCCACGTGCCTTGCCCTCCCCGTGCTCGCCCCCGCCTCCTCCGCGATGCTGAAGGGCTACTCGACCCCCGTCGACCTCCCGGGCACGGGCGTAGGGAACCCAGAGATCGCGGTCG
>DATHVI010000078.1:0-6546 GCA_035461385.1 Solirubrobacterales bacterium | reverse complement strand
CCTTGGCGATCGGCTCGATGAAGCCGCGGATGATGAGCGCCATCGCCTCCTCCTCGCTCATCCCCCGGCTCATCAGGTAGAAGAGCTGCTCCTCGCCGATCTTCGAGACGGTCGCCTCGTGGCCGATGTCGACCTCGTTCTCGTCGATCCGCATGTACGGGTAGGTGTCGGAGCGCGACGCCTCGTCGAGGATCAGCGCGTCGCAGACGACCTTCGAGCGAGAGCCCCTCGCCCCCTTGCCCACCTCGAGCAGGCCGCGGTAGCCGGCCCGGCCGCCGTCCTTCGAGATCGACTTCGAGGTGATCACCGAGGACGTGTTCGGAGCGACGTGGACGGCCTTGCCGCCCGCGTCCTGATGCTGCCCCTTGCCGGCGAAGGCGATCGAGAGCACCTCGCCGTGGGCGCGCTCGCCCATCAGGTACACGCTCGGGTACTTCATCGTGAGCTTGGAGCCGAGGTTGCAGTCGACCCACTCGACCGTCGCGTCGGTCTCGGCGACCGCGCGCTTGGTGACGAGGTTGAAGACGTTCTGCGACCAGTTCTGGACCGTCGTGTAGCGGATCCGCGCGCCCGGCTTGGCGATGATCTCGACCACCGCCGAGTGGAGCGAGTCGGTCGAGTACACGGGAGCGGTGCAGCCCTCGATGTAGTGGACGTCCGAGCCCTCCTCGGCGATGATCAGCGTCCGCTCGAACTGCCCCATGTTCTCGGTGTTGATCCGGAAGTAGGCCTGGAGCGGCATCTCGACCTTGACGCCCTTCGGGACGTAGACGAAGGACCCGCCCGACCAGACGGCCGAGTTGAGCGCCGCGAGCTTGTTGTCGTTCGGCGGGATCACCGTCGCCCAGTACTCGCGGACGATGTCCTCGTGCTCGCGCAGGCCCGAGTCCATGTCGAGGAAGACCACGCCCTGCTTCTCGAGGTCCTCGCGGACCTGGTGGTAGACGACCTCGGACTCGTACTGGGCGCCGACCCCGGAGAGGAACTTGCGCTCGGCCTCGGGGATACCGAGCCGGTCGAAGGTCTTCTTGATGTCCTCGGGGACGTCGTCCCAGTCGCGACTGTTGCGCTCCGAGGCGCGGACGAAGTAGTGGATGTCATCCCAGTCGATCTGTGCGATGTTCCCGCCCCAGGTCGGAGTCGGCCGGCTCATGAAGTGGTCGAGCGCCTTGAGCCGGAACTTGCGCATCCAGTCGGGCTCGGACTTGTACTCGGAGATCGACTCGACTACCTCGCGGCTGAGGCCCTTCGGAGCCTTGTACGCGTAGCCGGTCTCGGGATCGTGGAAGCCGAAGCGCTCCTTGTAGTCGAGCCCGATCTCCTTGAGGGCGCTTTCGGCCTCGGTGAGCTGCTTGCCGGTCGGTGCGGTGGTGGTGTCAGGGGTTGCCATGAAGCTCTAGACCTCCAGCTTGACTTCGTTGTCCTCAACCCGGACCTCGAACGTGTCGACGGGCTGATAGGCGGGGAGCGTCCTCGGTCGCCCGCTGCGCAGATCGAAAAGCGATCCGTGCCGCGGACACTCCACCGTACAAGCTGCGGCGTCGAACTCGCCCTCGGCGAGCGGTCCGTCGTCGTGCGAGCAGCGATCTTCGATCGCGTACAGCGCGCCGCCGCAGTTGAAGACGCCGATCTTGCGCCCGTTCGCCTCAACGAGACGCGTCACCCCCTCGGGGAGATCGGCGATGTCGCAGACGGTGATCGTGTCTGTATCGGTAGTCACTATTCCTACTTCCGAAGTCGGATTTTAGCGGTGGAGGCTGCCGCCACGGCGTGCGATGCCCCCGACGTACTCGCCCGGTGGGGCGAGCGCCCGTTCATCGGCCAGATCGAACCGCTCGACGACCGCGCTCGCCTCCGCCCCGAGCGACTCACTCGTCGGCTGGTCGAGCAACTCGAGGGCCGTCTTCACCGGTCCGAAGTCGACCCGTGGGGCGCCGATGGGAAGCAGCGCGCAGCCGATTCAGGGCACGCGCTTCGTGCGCTCGCAGGAGGCGCGGGCGCGGTCGCGTCCCGGGCCGCCGGCGCAGAGGTCGCGGCCGCCGCCGCCGATCAAGAGATCGTTGCCCGCCTCTCCCTTCAGCTTGTCCCTCCCGGCGCCGCCGACGACTCGGTCCCGGCCTGCTCCGGCGCAGACGGCGTCGTTTCCGGCGCGAGCCCTGATCGCGTCTCGGCCGCCCAGCCCGAGGATTCCGTCACGCCCGGCGGTGCCGCGGAGCTTGTCGGCGGCGTTGGTGCCGACCACGTTGACGAGTGCGCCGGCGCACGTCCGGCGCTCGTAGGCGCCGATGTCTGGCCGCCGGCGCGGCGCTCCGCGCTGGTCGCTCGCCGGCCCCGCCGCCGGCCCGGCGTTGACCGCCGGTGAGCCCGTGCCGAGCAGGTGTGTGAGCGTCGGTCCCCCGTTGTCGGCCAGCGGGCCGAGGCGGGGATCGACGCCGATCAGGTCCGAGGGCGCGGTCTCGAAGTTGCACAGCGCCGGGTCCATGAACACTTTCCCGGTGCGCCGCCGCGGCCCCGGCCCGGGCGTTGCGAGCGAGCGGGTCGAGAGCATCTAGCGGCGCTCGTGGGCCTCCTCGGCCGCCATCGTTTCCTCCCAGCGCCCGATCAGCTGCTCGACCAGGCGCTTGGCGTCGGCGTGGCGCTGCGAGGACCTTGCGGCGGTGCGCGGGTCGTTCCACGCCGCAGGGTCGGCGAGCTCCTGCTCGAGCTCGCGAAGCGCTGCCTCGGCCTCCTCGATCTCGCGCTCCAGACGCTTCGACTCGGCGACCGCGGCCCGGGCTCGAGCGCGAGCGCGTCGCGCCTCCTTGCCGCGAGCGGGCTGCCCGTCGCTCGCGGGGTGCGCCGGCTTCGTGGCCTTCGGGTCAGCCTCGGCCTCGCCCCGCTGGCGCCGGGCCTTCTCGCGCGCCTCGCGGTACTGCGTCCAGCCGCCGGGGTACTCGCGCAGCGATCCGTCCTCGATCGCGACCGTCCGCGTCCCGACCGCCTCGAGCAGCGCGCGGTCGTGGGTGACGAGGAGCAGCGTGCCGTCGAACCGCGACAGCGCATCCTCGAGCGCCTCGCGGCTCTCGACGTCGAGGTGGTTGGTCGGCTCGTCGAGGACGAGGAGGTTGGCGCCGGAGGAGACGAGGATCGCGAGCGCGAGCCGCTGCGCCTCGCCTCCCGAGAGCCGCTCGACCGGTTTCAGTGCTTCGTCGCCCGAGAACAGGAACCGACCGAGCAGCGCCCGGGCCCTGCGCTCAGAGAGCCCGGTCGCGCGCTGGGCGTGGGCGAGGGCCGTCAGCCCGGGGCCCGGGGCGATCTCGGCGTGCTGGCGCAGGTGGCCGAGCTCGACCTTCGAGCCGAGCCGGAGCTTCCCCGCCGCCGGCTCGGCCTCGCCGACGAGCACCGAGAGCAGAGTCGACTTCCCGGCCCCGTTCGGGCCGATCAGGCAGACGTGCTCACCGGCCTCGAGCCAGAGCTCGGCGTCGCTGAGCAACGTCCTCGACCCCGCCTCGATCGCTGCCCCGGTGAGCTCGAGGACGATCCGGTTCGTCCTCGCCGCCGGCTCGAACGAGAACTCGAGCGAGCGGGACGCATCGCGGTCGCGGCGCGGGGCCTCACGGCGCAGCCGCTCGATCTGCTTCTGCTTCGCCTTCGCCTGCCGCGCCTTGGTCGCCTTCGCCCGGAAGCGCTCGACGAAGCGCTCGAGCCTGGCGATGTCGGCCTCGCGGCGCACCGCATCGCGCTCGAGAGCGAGCTCGCGGCGCACCTGCTCGGCGCGCCACTCGTGCCATGGGCCGGCGAAGAACTTCGCCCGCCCGTTGTCGCTCCGCCCGAGCTCCAGCACCGAGTTGCCCACCGCCTCGAGGAACCAGCGGTCGTGGGCAACGAGGATCACCGTCGCGTCGAGCTCGACCAGCCGCTCCTCGAGCCATTCGAGCGAGTCGAGGTCGAGATGGTTGGTCGGCTCGTCGAGGAGCATCAGGTCGGGCTGGGCAGCCAGCGCGCGAGCCAGCGAGGCTCGGGTCAGCTCGCCGCCGGAGAAGGTCGCGAGCTCGCGCTCGAGGTCGTGGTCGGAAAAGCCAAGTGCCCGGGCGACAGCGTGGGTTCCCTCGCGCCAGTGGTAGCCGCCGGCGTGCTCGTACGCGGTCTGGGCCTTCGAGTAGGCGGCGAGCGTCACGTCGTCGGCCTGTGCGGACATCCGCTGCTCGAGCTCGCCCATCCGCCCTTCGATCTCGATCACCCAGTCGAGCCCCGAGGCGACGTATTCGGCGAGCGAGACCCCGAGCTGCCGGGGCGGGCGCTGGTCGTGGAGGACGATTCGGGCGCCCTTCTCGAACGACAGCGTCCCGGCGTCGGGGGAAAGCTCGCCGGCGAGGATCCGCAGCAGGGTCGTCTTGCCGCTGCCGTTCGGTCCCGCGAGCGTCATTCGCGCGCGCCGCTCGAGCCGGAACGAGACCTCGCTCAGCAGCGGCTGGTCGGTGAACCGCTTCTCGAGCCCCGATGCCTGGACGATCGCCACGCCGGGTCAGCCTTCCCGCTCGCGGCTGCGCTCGTCAGAGAATCTCCTGCGGCGGCTGCGCCGCCCAATCACCTGCGGCCGCTCCGCCGCCTTAACGGCTGCTGGCAAGACACTTTGTGTCTTGCCCCAGCACACCTGCTGCTGCCGGCACACGTTGTGTGCCGGCACTAAATACCCGCCCGCTCCGCCTCCGAGGGGTCCCCCTGGTCTCCCTCCTCCTCCCAGTCGGCGGGCTCGCCGAGCGCCGCCGACTTGACCACCTTGAGGCCGAGCAGGGCGCACTTCATCCGCGTCGCCGAGATCTCGATCCCGAGCAGGTCGAGGACGAAGTCCTTGTCGAGGCGGAGCACCTCCTCGCGCGTGCGCCCCGCGAGCTCTTCGGTCAGCATCGACGTCGCCGCGGTCGAGATCGCGCAGCCGCGACCCTCGAACGAAACCCCGGTGACCTTTCCATCGTCGCCGAGCTCGATGTAGACGTGCTGCTCGTCACCGCAGAGCGGGTTGGTGTCCTCGTACTCGAGGTGGAACTGCTCCGGCCGGCCGAAGTTCCGCGGCCGCTTGTAGTGCTCGAGGATGTTCTCGCGGTAGAGGTCGTCCACGACCCTCACGGTAGCGCGAGCGCGGGCTGACGCCCGGAGCAGCTCGCGACAGGTCGCCTTCGTGCGCGCCCCGCCGCGCGCGCGGGATGGCGTTCGGGCCGGGCCGGGCTCAGCCTCGCTCGAGGCTCAGATCAGAAGCCGCGAGTGGTCGTTCGGGTCGACCTTGCAGGCGACCGTCGCGCCCGGCTGGAGCTGGGGGAGGACGGCGGGGGAGACGACCTGGACGTGGGTGATGTCGGAGCTGAACCCGTTGACCTCGACCGCGAGCTCCATCTTCAGCTCCGGCTGATAATTGACCTGGCGGCCGGTGGCTTCGAGCGACTTCACCGTCGCGCGGCCGTCGACGCCGTTGGTGGCGAGGTCCTGGGCGAGCTGCTGCTGCGCCTGGACGTCCTCCATCGCCTCCGCGCCCATCCTGATCGCATCGCGCATCTTCGGCCGCTCGTACTGCTTCGCGGCCTTCTGCATCTTGCGGATGTCCTTGAACATGCCCATCGCGGGCTCCTCTCTCCGGCCGCAGGCCGGCTCAGTGGTGATCGGCAGAGCCGGGCCGCGGCTCGCCCGCCGGCAGTATCGCCCACCGGCGTGTCGGAATCCACCCCGCCGAGGCGATCAATCCCAGTTGAGCTTCCACTCACCGCTCTCGCGGACGAGCGTCGCGGGCGGAGGGTTGCCGTCCGCCAGCACCTCGGCGCTGCGACGGTCGGGCGCGATCTTGACCGAGAGCTCGAGCGAGTCGAGCTCGGAGGCAGGCACCTCCTCGCCGCCGATCTGGATCGAGTCGCCGCCGGCTACCTCGGCGATCAGCTCGAACGCCTCCTCGCAGGTCTCCGGGCCGCCACTATCGGGCGTCAATGCCTCCTCGACCGAGGCCCGGCCCTCCTCGGAGAGCAGCTTGCACGCCCGCTTGCCGTCGCCGGTCGCCGCCGCCTCGAGGAAGTCGCGGACGGTGC
This sequence comes from Solirubrobacterales bacterium, assembly GCA_035461385.1. Taxonomy (GTDB): domain Bacteria; phylum Actinomycetota; class Thermoleophilia; order Solirubrobacterales; family 70-9; genus DATHVI01. The sequence continues at coordinate 496 of DATHVI010000078.1, read as the reverse complement.
GCTCGATCGCAGCCTCGGGTCCGTCCCCGCTGGCAGCATCGCTCCCCGCGCTGCCGGCATCCTCCGTCGTCCCCGCCGGATCGCCTTCCGCTGCGGCGGGCGCGGCGTCGCCGTCGCCTCCGTCGTCGTCATCTCCGCAGGCGGTTGCGATGAGCCCGGCGACGAGGACGAGGACGAGGAGGATCGCAGGCGTGAGTCGCACGTCTCGCTTCTCGGCTTGCGCTCAGGAGAGCCCGAAGACCCGACGCACGTCGTCGAGCGCGACGACGAGCCGGTCGATCTCCTCGTGAGTCGTGTAGACGCCGAAGCTGGCCCGGGCGGTTGCGGCGACGCCGAACCGATCCATCAGCGGCTGGGCGCAGTGGTGTCCGGCGCGGATTGCGACCGCGTGCCGGTCGAGGATCTCGGAGACGTCGTGCGCATGGACGCCATCGAGCTCGAACGAGATGATCCCGGTCCGGCCGGGGCCGCGGCCGGGGCCGATCACCCGCAGGCC
>DATHVI010000077.1:0-5052 GCA_035461385.1 Solirubrobacterales bacterium | reverse complement strand
GGATCGCCTCCTCGTCGTCCTCGAAGCGACCGATCCCGAGCACCGGCCCGAAGATCTCCTCCTGGGCGATCCGCATCTCGTTCGAAATCTCGGTGAACACGGTCGGCTCGTAGAACCACCCGTCGGGGAAACCCTCCGGGCGGCGCCCCCCGGCGCGCAGGTTGGCGTTCTCGGCGAGCGCCGAGGAAACGTGGCCCTCGACCCAGTCGCGCTGGGCCTCGATCGCGAGCGGGCCGAGGTCGGTGCCGTCGGCGAGCGGGTCGCCGACACCGATCGTCCGGGTGCGCTCGACCACACGCTCGCAGATCTCGTCGTAGAGGTCGGCGTGGACGAACGCACGCGACCCGGCGACGCAGGTCTGACCGCCGGCGGCGAAGATCCCGGCGAGCAGGCCCATCGCGACGTTCGCCGGATCGGCGTCGGCGAAGACGAGCTGCGGGCTCTTGCCGCCGAGTTCGAGGGTCGTGCTCGCGAAGCGCTCGGCGGCGGAGATGGCGACCCTGCGCCCCGCCTCGGTGCCGCCGGTGAACGCGACCTTGCCGACCATCGGATGCCCGACCAGGGCGGCGCCGGTCTCGCCCGCGCCGGTGACAAGGTTGACGACCCCAGGCGGGAACCCGGCCTCCTCGAACAGCGGCATCAGCTCGAGCAGCGAAGCCGACGCGTGCTCGCTCGGCTTCAAGACGACTGTGTTGCCGCAGGCGAGCGCCGGCGCCAGCTTCATCGAGGCGAGCTGGAGCGGCGAGTTCCAGGGGACGATCGCCCCGACGACGCCGATCGGCTCGCGGAGGGTGTAGTTGAGGAGCTCCGGCTTGGCGCCGGGAAGGACGTCGCCGAAGATCTTGTCGGCGTAGCCGGCGTAGTAGTGGAAGAATTGCGGCGCGCGGCGCGCCTGACCGGTGGTCTCGCGCAGGAGCTTCCCGTTGTCGAATGTCTCGACGCGGGCGATCTCCTCGGCCCGGTCGGCGATCAGGTCGGCGAGCCGGCGCAGCAGGGCGCCGCGCTGGGTCTGGGTGAGGTCGCGCCAATCCGGCGCCTCGACCGCGCTGCGCGCAGCCCGCACCGCCCGGTCGACGTCGTCGCCGGTCGCGACCGGGGCCCTGTACCAGGCGCGGCCGGTGGTCGGATCAATGCCCTCAAACCGGTCCTCACCCGAGGGGTCGCTCCATTCGCCGTCGACGAAGAGCCGGTAGTCCTTGACCCGTCCCGCCGCCGAGTCGGCGCGGATGTCGCCCGGCGGCGCGGAGATGCTCATCGGACGAGCGAGCCGCGGGCGACGGTGGTGCCAATCTGGGCGTCGAGACTGGCGTTCACCGATCCGTCTCCTTGAAACACTCCTGCGATACGCGGTAGTATATCTAACGAGGAACGGCTTTGGAACCACCCGCCGAAAGCCCCTCACACGCACGATCTGAGGCCGGCACGGGCGGGGCGGCCCCCGCGCCGGCGGGCGTCGCGGACGGCTCGGCGCCGGACGCGACCGCGGACGACAACGATGCCGGCGCCGTCGCGGAGGCGCTCGAGGCGCTCGCCTCGGGACGGATGGTCGTCGTCGCCGACGGCGAGGATCGCCACGGCGAGGGCGACCTGGTGCTCGCGGCCCAGTTCGCGACCCCGGAGGCGCTCAACTTCATGAACCGCAGGGCCGGCGGCTGGGTCTGCCTCGCGCTGTCGGCGGAGCGCTGCGAGGAGCTCGACCTCGAGCCCCTGCCGGCCAGCGGCGGCGCTGCCCGGACGCCGTTCACGCCGACGATCGACGCCGCCGAAGGCATATCGAGCGGGATCAGCGCCCACGATCAGACCCACACGATCCGGGTCGCGATCGACCCCTCCACCCGAACCCGGGACCTCGTCAGGCCCGGGCGGGTGCAACCGCTGCGCGCCGAGCCGGGCGGGGTGCTGAAGCGCGCCGGGCACGTCGAGGCGGCGACCGACCTTGCCCGGCTCGCTGGCCTCGGCCCGGCGGCGGTCGTATGCGAGATCCAGAGCGACGACGGCTCTATGGCCGGACCCGGCGAGATCGCTGCTTTCGCCGGCGAGCACCAGCTGCCGATCGTCGAGATCGGCGCCCTGATCGCCCACCGGCGCCGGGTCGACCGGCTGGTCGAGGAGCTGGTCGAGATCGACCTGCCGACCCGGCACGGGACGTTCCGCGCCGTCGCGTACCGCTCGCTACCGGAGGGAGACCTGCATCTGGCGTACGTCAAGGGGGACGTCGCCGGCGCGAGCGACGTGCTCGTGCGCGTCCACACGGGATGCCTGATGGGAGACGTCTTCCGCTCGCGATGGTGTGACTGCGGCGAGGCGCTGGAGGCGGCGCTGGAGCGGATCGAGGCCGAGGGGTTGGGGGTGCTCGTCTACCTCGATCCCGAGCCCAGCGACCGCGGCGTCCTCTCCGACCTCGAGGGTGGCAGCGACCCCCACGCCAACCGACGCGATCACGGCGGCGCCCTGCGGCGGATCGGCGTCGGCGCCCAGATCCTCCGCGATCTCGGCCTGAGCTCGATCCGGGTGATGACCGACAACCCGAAGCGGATCGTCGGGCTCGGCGGATTCGGCCTCACAGTCACCGAGCAGGTCCCGCTCCGGCCGCCGGGACCGGATTACTCGGCCGAGTCGGCTGAGTCGGCGCCGGCACGCCATTCCGCGTAACCGGTGATCGCGAGGGCCTCGGCTTCCCGCCGGTGCTCCTCCGGGGTGGACTCGAAGCCGAACGCCTCAGCGAGTCGCGCCATGACGAAGATCGCGCAGGCGTTGATCACGTCCTCGACCCCATCCCAGCCGACCCCGGCCGCGCGCAGCGGCTCGAAGTCGTCGCCACCGATTCCCTGCCGGATCGCCGACCAGCTTGCGGACCAGCATCAGCGCCGCCCGTAGGCGATCGTCGAGTGACGCCCCGGATGGATCGTCGAGCGCTGAGGAGACGCCCTCATCGCCAATCTCGAGCGCGGCGACGGCGCCGTGGGCGCCGGCACAGAAACGGCATCGGTGCTCGTGGGCGGTGAACGCCCCGATCAGCTCGCACTCGCCGACGCGCCACTCGGACTGGCCGCGGAGGACGTCCTGGATCCAGGCGTTGACCGGATCGCCGAAGAAGTCCGGTCGGTACGCGGCGCCAGGGTCACGTCGCTGACCGTGCCCGCGAGCTCCTCCCACTCCCGAAGCCCCTCCCGCTCCGCGGGAGCGTGGCCGTCGTCGAGCAGCCGCAGGCGCATCAGCCGCCGTCCCGGGCCGCGGTGAGGCCGGTCTCGAGCGCGGCAGGCCGCACCCGACCGCGGCGCGATCGTGATCTCGAAGACCTGGTCCTCGCTGTACCCAGCCGCCCTGAGCGCCTCGACGTCCTCGTCGAGGACCTTGTAGGGATGCCGGACCACCTTCTCCACGTACGACTCGAGCTCCCCGGGGATCGGGGACCCGGCCTCCCCCGCGAGCCACAGCTCCGACGCATAGGCGACGATCGCCTCGCGGAGCGAGCGTGGGGTGCAGCCGGAATCGGCGAGGACAGCCCGGCGCAGGCGCTCGGCCGCACCGGCGTGTCGGTGGCGCGGGATGTCGATCAGCTCCGGTCGCATCGGTGGTCGCTAGGCGAGGTAGGCGCTGAGCACGTCGTCGCTTCCGAGCAGGTCCGCCGCCGGCTCCTCGAGCACCACCTCCCCGCGGCGGAGGACGTAGGCGCGATCGGCGACACCGGCAGCGACGGCGGCGTTCTGCTCGACCAGCAGCACCGTAAGCCCGAGCTCGGCCCGCAGGCGGCCGAGCAGCTCGGTTACCTCGTCGACGAGCTTCGGCGACAGGCCGAGCGAGGGCTCGTCGAGCAGCAGCAGCGACGGCGAGGACATCAGCCCCCTGGCGATCGCGAGCATCTGCTGCTGGCCACCGGAGAGCTCGCCCGCAGGCTGGCGAAGCTTCTCGCGCAGGATCGGGAAGACGTCGAGGAGCTCGGCGAGCCGCTGCTCGCGGTGCTCCGATTCCATCGCCCCGAGCCGTAGGTTCTCGGCGACGGTCTGGCGAACGAAGATCTGCCGGCCCTCCGGGACGTGGGCGATCCCGCTGCGGGCGATCCGGTGCGGGGGCAGGCTGAGAAGCTCGGTGCCGCCGAAGCGCACGCTGCCGCCGCGCGCCCCGAGCAACCCCGAGATGATCCGCAACAGCGTCGTCTTCCCGGCGCCGTTTGCGCCCAGGATCGAGACCGCCTCGCCAGGGTGAACGTCGAGCGAGACGTCGTTGACGGCGTTCGCCTGCCCGCCGTAGCCGGCGACGACCCGGTCGACCTCCAGCACGGCCGACACCGATCAGCCCTCCAGCCCCGGCGAGGTCGTCGTCAACTCTCCGCCGCCACCGGCCGCTGATCGGTCTGCGGCCCGCCGGCGAGCGAACGACTCGCCGAGGTAGGCGGCGATCACCGCCGGGTCCTCGGCGATTTGGTCCGGGTCGCCCTCGGCGAGCTTCTCACCGCCGTCGAGGACGGTGACCCGATCACAGATCGGCAGCAGGAACGACATATCGTGGTCGATGACAGCGATGGTCACGCCGAGCTCACGAACGCTTAGGATCACGTCGCGAAGCGCGGCCGCGTCTGGCGGCGCAAGGCCAGCCGCCGGCTCGTCGAGGAGCAGCGCGAACGGCCGCGATGCGATCGCCGCGGCGACCGCGAGCAGGCGGAGCTGGCCGTAGGGAAGCTCCTCGACCGACCGGTCGGCAACCTCGGCCAGGCCGCACCGGTGGAGGGTCGAGTCGGGCCGATCGGGGAGCCGGTCGTTGACGTCGGCGCGGGAGCGGGCCGCGCGCGAGACAAGCTCGCAGGTCTCGCGGACGGTGAAGCTCGAGAACACCTCGGGCTCCTGGAACGTGCGCACGAGGCCGAGTCGGGCGATCCTGTCCGGGCTGTGGCCGTCGACCCGCTCGCCGCGGTATGTGATCTCGCCCGCGCTCAGCGGCAGGAAGCCCGAGACGCAGTTGAGGAGAGTGGTCTTGCCGGAGCCGTTGGGGCCGATGACGCCCCTGATCTCCCCCGCCCGGAGCTCGACGTCGATGCCGTCGAGCGCCCGGTTG
>DATHVI010000076.1:0-5176 GCA_035461385.1 Solirubrobacterales bacterium | reverse complement strand
CGACCGCGATCCCGCACGACTACTCGAAGCGGATGATGGTCTTCGGTGGCCGCGGCTCGATGGAACTGGCGGCGAAGATCGCCGGCAAGCTCGACCTCGACCTCGGCCAGGCGACGCAGAAGACCTTCGCCAACGGCGAGGTCTACTGCCGCTACGAGGAGTCGATCCGCGGCGCCGACGTCTTCCTCGTCCAGTCCACCGCCGCGAACGAGCACGAGCGGATGACCCCGAACGACGCCCTGATGGAGCTGCTGACGATGATCGACGCCGCCCAGGGCGCCTCCGCCCACCGGATCATCGCGGTGATGCCCTGGTACGGCTACGCCCGCCAGGACAAGAAGTCGGCCCCGCGCGAGCCGATCACCGCCCGGATCGTCGCGAAGGCGCTGGAGTCGGTCGGGGTCGACCGGATCCTGACGATGGACCTCCACGCGGGCCAGGTCCAGGGGTTCTTCCACATCCCCGTCGATCACATGACCGCGCTGCCGATGCTGACCCAGTACGTCGCCGACCTCGCCTTCGACGAGGAGCCGGTGATCGTCTCGCCCGACGCGGGCAGGGTGAAGACCGCGCGCAACTTCGCCCGCAAGGTCGGCTGCACCTGGGCGGTGATGGAGAAGGAGCGCCCCGCCCAGCAGGTCGCCGAGATCGGCTACGTCGTCGGCGACGTCAAGGGCAAGACCGCGGTCCTCGTCGACGACATGATCGACACCGCCGGCACCCTCTGCGCCGCCGCGGAGACCGTGCTCGAGGAGGGCGCCGCGCGGGTGATCGCCTGCGCCACCCACGGGATCTTCTCCGGCCCGGCCTTCGAGCGGCTGCCGTACGAGAGCTCGGGGATCGAGCGGATCGTCGTCACCGACACCGTCCCGCTGCGCCCCGGTGCCCCCGAGAACATCCTGGTCCTCTCGACCGCCCAGACCCTCGCCGACTCGATCCGCCGCATCTTCGGCGACGAGTCCGTGAGCGAGATCTTCGCCGGCGAGAACCAATTGTTCTGAGCGCTACCGCATAGCCATGCGGGTTACGGGCCGAACTGCAACCCGATTGCTACCGAGCGAGCCGCTGACAGGCCGGGCACTTGCTGACACGCTCCCGATCGCCTGCGAGTGGCTCGATCAGCGCTATGCCAGCCGGGCGCGTTCTCAGGGGCGATCGTCTCGCACTCGGTGCACTCCCAGGCCCGCCATACCGGGTGACGATTCAGCGAGTTGGCGGGGATGAGCGCCTCCCGGTAGCCCGTGTGGACGCGAGGCGAGCAGCTCACCACCCCTGATCGTGGTCTCAGGCGTGCCAGCAGCCGCGCGCGGGACGCACAGCCTCGGGCGTCCTGGACACGGCGACCTTGCTCGCCTAGAGTGCGGCGAACACCACTCAAGGGAGGCAGCTATGAGATGGATCGGAAGGCTGGTGGCCCTCGTCGCCGCGAGCGTGCTGGTGCTCGGAGTCGGCACCGCCAGCGCGCACAACAAGACTCTTCCGTCGACCGTGGTGGCCACCGGATTTGCCCTTGGACCCGGGCCGAACCACGCGGTCTACGGGTTCATCACCGGCAACAAGCGCTGCACCGCGAATCGGCCCGTCAGGCTCATCTTCCGCTACCCGGGAGGAGCGAGCAGGGTCGTCGACCGGGGCCGCACCAGCCAGAACGGCAACTACGGGCTCTCGGGTGATCCGAACAATCCACCGGGAGGCGACCTATGGATCGTTCGCGCCCCCAGGCACCGGGTCGGGCCAATCAGCAAGAGGCATCGGCACATCTGCCAGGCAAGCCAGCAGGAGGTCGACTAAACAAACAGCCTCGCATCCCCACACCAGGCAGACAAACAGCCTCGCATCCCCACACCAGGCAGCCTCGAGCCGCCTAACGGCGGTCTATCGGCGAGGGAGGGAACCGACCGCCCGACTTCGCGTCTCACTGGTCGCCGGCTAAGCAGCCGCGCGCGCCGCAGTTTTCCGCGCTTGTAACACCTGAGCCGCTCGGGCGATCCGGTCCGGCTCGCGCTCCGGCCGGGCGAGGCTTGCGGAAAAAACGACGGGCGCCCCGGAGGACGCCCGTTCCAGTCCGTGCGGAACCGATGCTATGACTTCGGCACCGCGTTGGGCCCCTTGTTCGTCGCGCTATTGCACGATGCGGGGCGATCGTTCGGGTTGCCCGTGCACTGGCCGCTCGAGCCGGCGCCGTTTCCGCCGTTGGTCGGCGGCGACGGGCTGGCGAACGCGGTCGGTGCGAGACCTGCGGCGATCAGCGCGCCGCTTGCGAGAATCGCTGCTGCCTTGCGTCTCATTCGTTCGATCCTCCTTCGGGGGTCGGGTGAGGGGTGCTATCCACGGTCACCGGGCCCGCCCTTGCTCCTGCAGGAGCTCGGACGCTCGTCCTGGGGGCCGGTGCATTGGCCGCTGTTTCCGCCGCCGTTACCCGGCGCCGGCGGTGGCGGCGCGCCGAACGACGGTCCGGCCGTGCCCAACACCAAACCGCCGACTGCGAGCGCGGCCGCGAGCTTGCGTTTCATGGCTCTGCCTCCTCGATGGGGACACAGCCATCACCCGACCGTGTCATTTTTCGGAACGGGTCCCCAGGCGACCCTCTCATTCCGGCTCCCCCGTGTCAACCCGCGGTTTCCGCAGCTCCTCGCCGACGCCGGACCACGGGTTACCCCGGGTCGGTCACCAGCCACTGCCCGTCGATCTCCTCGAGATAGACGGTCCGGAGCTCGGGGCGGGCCTCGGGGGCGCGGAAGCGGGCGGTCACGCGGGCGCGGGGGCCGCTGACGCTCGCGTCCTCGACGGTGACGCTCGAGTCATCGAGGCCGGCGCCGATCGTCAGCTCGAGCGCTCGCGCGCAGCCGACCTCGTCGCCGGTGATCTCGGCGGCGTTGCGGCGCAGGGTGGCGCGGGCGCGGTCGGTGAGCAGCGAGCAGAATGTCTCGAAGTCGCCCGCCGCGGCCGAGCCGTAGAGCCGCTCGACCGTGGCCGCGACGCGATCGGACTCGGTCGGCGGATCGTCCTCGAACGGTCCCCCGCCGGCGACCGCGAGCACCCCGACGACGATCGCTGCGAGCAGCACCAGGGCGGCGATCCGGCGATGCGCGATCTCGCTCATCGCCGTTCAACTTAGCTCCGCCACCGCCGCCCCACTACAGTTGACCGCCGATGAGCGCGGAGCCAGGACCAGGGGGAAGTGAGTCCGTGGCGAAGCGCGATCCAGAGTCCCTGAGCCTGCTCCGGATCGGCCACAAGGGCGCCGACGCGATCCATCCCGGCAACACGCTCGAGAGCTTCGCGGCGGCGGTCGCGACGGGCGTCGACCTGATCGAGCTCGACGTCCTGCGACCGCGTGCCGATTTCGCCCGCGGCCGCGACTGGCGCACCGCCGTCGCCGGTGCCGCCGACGGCCGTGGCCCGCTCCTCGTCGCCCACGACTGGGAGGACGCGGCACGGCGCGACCCGCTGACCCTCGACGAGGCGCTTGACGCGTTCACGCGCCCCCCGCTCGACACGGTGGTATTCGACCTCGACCTGAAGATCGCCGGCCGCGAGAACGAGGTCGTCGCGGCGATCCGCGAGCGTGACCTCGTCGAGCGGGCGATGGTCTCGACGATGGAGGTCGGCAGCCTGATCGAGCTCGCGCAGCTCGCGCCCGAGCTTCGCCGCGGCTGGACCGTTCCCCGGATCCGCCGCGACTGGCGCCGGCTGCGGTGGGGCGGGCCGCTCGTCCTCGCCGGCAGCGCCTCGCTGCGGCGGCGGCTGCCGCGGATGATCCGGCGCGGGGCCCCGCGGCTCGGCGCCTGGTCCGTCTGGGTCTACCACCCGCTGATCACCGGCCGCCTCGTCGCCTCGGCCCGCGATGCGGGCGTCGAGGTGATCGCCTGGACCGTCGACGAGCTCGAGCGGATGCGCGAGCTCGCCCAGCTCGGGGTCGGCGGGATCTGCACCAACGATCCGCGCCTGCTCGCCGAGGTCTGATCAGGTCGCAGCGCCTGACCTTTCGCCACCAGCAACGCGGGTTCGTACCGGATGCGTTGCGGATCCGCTTCGTCGCGGCTCAGCGTGCGTGGACCTCGAGCGCGATCACCGGGACCGCGAGATACGTGACCAGCGACCAGGCGGTCCCGAGCAGGCCGGCGACCAGGGGGCCGGCGCCGCGGACGTTCTGGAGCGCCGCCAGCGCCGTGCCGACGATCGTCGACACCGCCGCCCAACCGGCGACCGCGCCGGCGCGCGACCGCGCCACCGCGAGCCCGTCGCCGACCGTCGCCGACTCGCCGCGGAAGATCGCGTCGGCGGTTGCGGCGAGGCCGACTCCGAAGTAGATGCCGACGAACGCCGCGAGGTAGATGCCCACCGCGGTCAGCGCGACACCGATCGCGGTCTCCCCGCCGGCGTCGATCAGGTAGAGCCCGGGAAGGATCGTGATCGCGGCGACGACGAGCACCGCGAGGCCCGCGTAGACCGGGAACCTGAACAGCTCGCGGTTCTCGCGCAGCAGCCCCCAGCTCTTGCCGGTGAGCGCCCATCCCTGTCTGATCCGGCGCACCGGCGGCATCCTATGCGCCCCGGCCGGACGCGACACGGTGCCGCCCGCCCAGTAACCACCCGCGGCCCTCGGTGATAGGTAGGCGGATTCCGGCGGCACGAAACGCCGCCGGCTCACGGGAAGGAGAGTCATATGGCAGTAGCACCCCGCCGCCCCGGCGTGGTCACGTTCATCGGGGTGGTGCTCTACATCTATGCGGCGCTGGCCGCAGTCGCGGCGCTGACGCTGATCATCTTCAGCGGCAACGACACCGTCCAGTCGACGACCGGTCACTCGGGAAGCTGGATCGCATGGTCGGGCGTCTTCGAGGCGGTCGTCGCGGTGCTGTTGTTCGCCGTCGCCGCTGGGCTGATGCGCGGCTCACCCGGCATCCGGCTGTTCGTCGCGATCGTCGTCGGCTTCCGGATGGCCGTCGCCGTCGCGCTGATGCTGATCTACCACACCGGCGGCTACCTGTTCTACGGCCTGATCGGCGTCGCGATCGGCCTCTTCGTCCTCTGGGCGCTCTACGCCGCGACCGGCGCGGACGAGTACTTCACCCAGCAGGAGGCGGCGGCCGAAACCGTGCCGCCCCCGCCTTCGCCACCGCCGGCGACGGCCTGAGGCAGCGCCACGGCGATGGGCGCCCCGGGGGGGGGC
>DATHVI010000075.1:0-46181 GCA_035461385.1 Solirubrobacterales bacterium | reverse complement strand
GCCAATGAAGGCGATCCCGGCGCGGTCGCAGGCGTCCACCAGTTCGGGGTTTTCAGATAGCAGGCCATAGCCGGGATGGATCGCGTCGGCGCCGGACAGGCGGGCGACGCGGATGATTTCCGGGATCGACAGGTAGGCGGCGACCGGCCCCAGCCCCTCGCCGATCTTGTAGGCTTCGTCCGCCTTGAAGCGATGGAGGCAGAACTTGTCCTCCTCCGCGTAGACCGCGACGGTGCGCTTGCCGAGCTCGTTCGCCGCCCGCATCACGCGGATCGCGATCTCGCCCCGGTTGGCGACGAGGACCTTCTCGAACATTGGAGCGGCAGTATAGGTGCGGGTTTCGCCGCGCCCGGCGGGTCGGCGGGGCGAAGCGCTCAGGCGGCGCGCAGCTCCTGGGCTCCCGACCAGATCACCTGGTCGCGGCCCGGGCCGACGCCGATCAGCCGGATCGGAACCCCGGTCCGGTCGGCGATGAAGTCGAGGAAGTCGCGTGCGGCCGCGGGGAGGTCGGCGACGGTGCGGCAGCCGCCGATGTCCCCCTCGAATCCCGGCAGGTCCTCGTAGATCGCCTCCGCTCCGTGGAGAATCGACTGGTGGTAGGGGAAGCGATCGAGGGTCGCTCCCTCGGAGCTGCGATAGGCGACGGCGACCCGCAGCGGGTCGATCCCGGCGAGGACGTCGAGCTTCGTTATCGCGAGCGCGGTGAGCCGGTTGAGGCGGACGGCGTAGCGCAGCGCGACGAGATCGAGCCACCCGGTGCGGCGGTCGCGTCCGGTCGTCGTCCCCCGCTCGCCCCCGCGCTCGCGGATCACGACCCCCGTCTCGTCCTCGAGCTCGGTCGGGAACGGGCCCGATCCGACTCGGGTCGCGTAGGCCTTCGCCACCCCCCAGACCTCGTCGATGTCCGACGGCCCGATTCCCGCACCGACGCAGGCCGCGCCGGCGACCGGATTCGACGAGGTGACGAACGGGTAGGTCCCGTGGTCGAGATCGAGAAGGGTGCCCTGCGCACCTTCGAAGATCACGTGCTCGCCGGCATCGAGCGCGTCCCAGACGAGGTGGACGGTGTCGGTGATGTGGGGCTCGATCCGATGCCCGTAGCGGAGGTACTCCTCGGTCATCGCGTGCAGGTCGAGCCGCGGGTCGCGGGCAAACGGCCGCAGCGCCTGCTTCTTCGGCTCCATCGCCGCCATGATCTTCTTGCGGAGGATCTTCGGGTCGAGGAGATCCTGGACGCGGATCCCGAGCCGGGCCGACTTGTCGGCGTAGCAGGGGCCGATTCCGCGCTTGGTCGTCCCGATCTGGAGCTTGCCGAGCCGCGCCTCCCCGGCGGTGTCGAGGAGGACGTGGTAGGGCATGATCAAGTGCGCGTTGGCCGAGATCCGCAGCGCCGAGGAGTCGATGCCCCGCCGGCGCAGGTCCTCGAGCTCGGAGATCAGCACCCCGGGATCGATCACAACCCCGTTTCCGATCACGCAGGCTTTGCCGGGATAGAGGATCCCGGAGGGAATCAGGTGGAACTTGTAGGTCTCGCCGTCCTGGATGATCGTGTGGCCGGCGTTGTTGCCACCCTGGAAGCGAACGACCATCCCAGCCTGCTCGGCGAGCAGGTCGGTGACCTTGCCCTTCCCCTCGTCGCCCCACTGGGCCCCGACTATCACCGTGCTCGGCATCGCGAGGTGATTATGAGCAAGCCGGCAGCCGGGAGCCCCGCCGGCCGCGCTCGATTCGCGGCGCGCCTGTGAGATGGGAGGATGGATCGCGTGCGAGCGATGACGGAGGGATCCGAGACCCGGTACGCGCTCAGCGGTGGCCTCAGCATCGCCTACCGAACCTTTGGCGAGGGCCCACCGGACTTGATCGTCGCCCCCGGGTTCGTCTCCCACGTCGAAGAGATCATGCGCTCGCGCCACCTCTCCCGCGCCCCGCGGGCGATCGCCGGCTTCGCGCGGCTGATCCTGTTCGACAAGCGCGAGCAGGGCCTCTCGGACCGCACCGGGCGGCCGCCGACGATCGAGGAGACCGCCGACGACCTGCTCGCGGTGCTCGACGCGGCGGGCTCGGAGCGGGCGGCGGTGCTCGGGATCTCAGAGGGCGGGCCGATGGCGATCATGCTCGCGGCGACGCACCCTGAGCGCTGCACCCACCTGATCCTCTGGGGAAGCTGGGCCCGGCTCATCCGCGCCCCCGGCTATCCGGAAGGTGTGAGCACGAGGGCGCTCGACGCTTGGGGCGACTCGCTCGAGCGCGGCTGGGGCAGCCCGGTGGCGATCGAGCAGTTCGCCCCGAGCTGGGTCGGCGACCGCGAGGCCGAGGAGGACTGGGCGCGGCTGCTGCGGCTCGGCACCAGCCCGAGGGGAGTCAAGGCCCTGCTGGGCCTCTACCGCGAGACCGACGTCCGCGACGTCCTGCCGCTGGTCACGGCGCCGACGATGGTCATGCACCCTCGCGACGACGCGGTCGCGCCAGTGGCGCTCGGCCGTCATCTCGCTGAGAAGATCCCAGGGGCCCGATGGGTCGAGATCGACGGCGCCGATCACGTGATCTCGGCGGCCGATGTCGACCTGGTAGTCGGGCAGATCGAGGAGTTCCTCATCGGGCACCGGGCTCCCCGGGCGCCCGAGCGCGTGCTCGCCACGGTCCTGTTCACCGACATCGTCGACTCGACCGTCCGCGCCGCCGAGCTCGGCGATCGCGGTTGGCGCGAGCTGCTCGATCGTCATGACGTGCTGATCCGCAGGCAGATCCAGCTTCATCGCGGGAGCGCGGTGAAGTCGACTGGCGACGGCATCCTCGCGACGTTCGACGGTCCGGCACGGGCGATCGGCTGTGCAACGGCCGCCGCACGGGAGGTTCGCAGCCTCGGGATCGAGATCCGCGCCGGCCTCCACAGCGGGGAGTGCGAGCTGCGCGACGGCGACGTCGGCGGGATGGCGGTCCACATCGGGGCGCGGGTGGCGGCCCGGGCGGGCGCGGGCGAGGTCCTCGTCTCGCGGACGGTCAAGGACCTGGTCGTCGGCTCGGGGATCGAGTTCGAGGCTCGCGGGACCGCCGAGCTCAAGGGGGTCCCGGGCGAGTGGGCCCTTTACGCGGTCAGCGGCTGACCCGCGAGCTCAGCCCGGCCGCGAAGGCTTCCCGGGCACGGCGCGCGATTCCCGCCGCGGAGGCGGAGGCAATACTCAGGGCATGACTCGCTTCATCGACGCCGGGCCGGCGCGGATCCCGCTGTCGGAGATCGACCTTCGCGCGAGCCGGTCGTCGGGACCGGGTGGGCAGCACGCGAACGTGACCGCATCGCGGATCGAAGCGGTGCTCGAGATCGACGCCTCGAGCGCTCTCAGCGAGGCCCAGAAGCGGCGCCTGCGCGAACGCCACGGGCCGCGGGTGAGCGCGGTGGCCCAGGACGCCCGCAGCCAGGCGCGCAACCGCGAGCTGGCGCTCGAGCGGCTCGCCGAGCGGATCGCGACGAGCCTGCGGGTCCGGCGCTCCCGCCGGCGGACGAAGCCGAGCCGGGCGGCGAAGGAGCGGCGGATGGCGATGAAGCGCCGCCGATCGGAGATCAAGCGCGGCCGGGGAAAGCCCGGGGCCGGCGACGACTGAGGCGCGGCGGCTCCTCAGCGCGGCCGGCGCGCCGAGCCGATCTTGATCGCCACCGGGATCTCGAGGCCTCCCTCGCCGGCGTGCTCGGCGACGAGCCGGTCGAAGGCGGCCCTGATCCGCTCGCGGACCGGCTGCGGCTGACGCTCGACCATCGCCCGCACGCGCACGGTGCCGTCGAGCATCCCGTGCCAAAGCTCGGCCGGCCCGGCGAGGTGGTGGGTGAAGCGCAGCTCGGCCACCTCGGGGCGCTCGAACCCGGCCTCGGCAAGCAGCGTCCGGAGCTCGCCGTCGTCGGCGAAGCGAAAGAAGTCGGGGCCGGCGGGCACCCCCGCGGCCGGCGACGCGTCCGCCTCGGCGAGGGCGTCGATGAAGACGCCGACCAGCCGGCAGCGCGTCGGCCGGTCCCAGACGCTCACCGCAACCCGACCGCCGGGCCGCACGACCCTCGCGAGCTCCGAGGCGGCGAGGCCCGGACGCCCGAGGTGGAGGATCGCGAAGGCAGCCACAGCCGCGTCGAACGACCGATCCTCGAACGGAAGCCGCTCGGCGTCGCCGGCGACGAAGCGCCCCTCCGGGTGCAGGCGCGATGCGAGCTCGACCATCTCCGACGAGACGTCGAGCCCAGTCGCGTCAGCTCCCCTCGCCAGGGCGGCTGCAGCCACGTAGCCGGGTCCTGTCGCGACGTCTAGCACTCCGCTGCCGCTGCCGACCGCGGCGGCGTCGAGCAGCGGCTCGGCCGCCCGGGCCGTGATCGACGAGAAGAACTCGTGGTAGCCCCGCGCCCTTCGGCTCCAGCCCTCGGCCTCGAACGCGTTGAAGGCGTCGGCGTCGATCGACGTGCCGGCACTCACGCCGCGACCCCCGTAACGGCGCGGTCCCAGAGCGCGCTCAGACGCCCGGCGAGGCGCTCCGGCTCGACTCGGTGGGGAGGGTCGAAGTGATGGCGATCCGGGTAGACCTCGAGCGTGAAGTCCGCAAACAGGCCCTCGAGGCGCTCGGCCATCTCGCCGTAGTATTCCGGGTTGCTGCGCCCGCCGAGCGCGTAGTAGACGGGGCGCGTAAAGGCACGCAGCGCCTCCGGATCGAGGTCGAAGCGGTCGAACGCCTCGGTAATCGCAGTGAGGCCGGCGGGACGCCTGGCCATCCACGGCGGGGCGGGACCGTCGGGCGACGGCGGCGGCTCGACGCCCGGGGCGATCTGGAGCCGGACGAACTCGCGCATCATCTCCCCCCCAGGCAGACCCCTGATCCGCTCCATCCGGGCCTTCGCCGCCCGCTCGCCTGGCCCGAGGCCGCGGTTCCCCACCCACGCCGGCTCGAGCAGCGCGAGGCTGATCACCCGCTCGGGGGCGCGAGCGACCACCGCGGCCGAGATCGCGCCACCAGCCGAGTAGCCGACGAGGTGGAAGCGCTCGAACCCCGCCGCGTCGGCCTCGCCGAGGACGCCGTCGACCTCAGTCTCGAGCCCGTAGCCGGCTGGCGGCTCCGGTCCCGCGTAGACCTCGAGGGCCTTCGGGCGGGCGCTGACCCGGTCGTCGAACGCGTCGATCAGGCCGCCGTAGGCGAGGTCCGGCGGCAGCACGCCTCCGGGCAGCAATATCGCCTGATGGTTCATCGGTCACCTCCTCTTTCTGACCATAGGATCGTCGACGGGCGCCGCGAGCGCATCGGGTGAACCCCCCATCTTCGGACGGCACGGTGGGCGCGCGAATCGGGCCGACCGCCGGGAGAGCTCAGGCGACCCGGTAGCGGAGGTCCTCGCCGTAGAGCGGCAGCGGGTCGCCGCAGATCTCGGCGAGGCGGGAGACGGTTCGCTTCCCGATCTGCTCCTCGAGCTCGTCGACGGTGAGGTTGGTGGTGACGACCATCGACCGCTCGGCCTGGTAGCGCTCGTCGACGATCGCGTAGAGCTGCTCGAGCACCCAGTCGCTTCGCTTCTCGGCGCCGAGGTCGTCGATGTGCAGCAGGTCGACCGAGGTCAGCCGGGCGAAGAAGTCGAGGTAGGAGTCCTCCCCGACCTCGGCGTCGTAGGTGCGGCGGATCCGGGCCAGCAGGCGCGGCAGCGAGTAGATCGCAACCGAGCGGCCGGCCCCGGCGGCTGCCTTCGAGACCAGCATCGCGAGGGCCGTCTTGCCGGTTCCGACGTCGCCCATCAACCAGATCCCGCGGCCGGTGGCGAGCTGCTCGTCGAGGGCCTCGATGAACGCCCGCACCGCCGCGACGACCGGAGCCGAGCCCGGGGCGCGCGCGAGGTCGGAGATCGGCGGGCGGTCGAGCGAAACCCCGCGATAGCGAGGCGGGATCGCCGAGGCGACGCCGTGCGAGCGCCTCCGCGCCATCCGTGCCTCGCGGCACTCGCACGGGCGGGCGACGTCCTCCGGGCCGAGGATCCAGCCCGACCCATCGCAGGCGCCGAGCGGACACGGGCTCGGCTCGCCCGGCGCGGGGAGGCGCAGCGGGTTGCGCGCCGGCTCGCTCACCCGCCGTCGGCCCCGGCGAACTCGTCGATGTCCGGTGCGTCGCCGAGCGGCGGCCCCTCGCCGGGCTTCTGCTCGATCGGAGGCCCGGCGTCGCCCGGCGCCGGGTCGGCGAACTTCGCGTAGCTGGAGATGAACGCGAGCTTCACCATCCCGATCGGGCCGTTGCGGTGCTTGGCGACGATCAGCTCAGCCTCGCCCTCCGGCCCGTCGTCGTTGTAGACCTCGTCGCGGTAGATGAAGACGACGACGTCGCTGTCGGCCTCGATCTGGCCGCTCTCGCGGAGGTCGGAGAGGATCGGCCGCTTGTCGGGGCGCAGCTCCGGGGCGCGGGATAGCTGCGAGAGGCCGAGCACCGGGACGTCGAGCTCGCCGGCGAGGATCTTCAGCCCGCGGCTGATCTGACCGACCTGCTCGACCCGGTTGACGCGCGGGTCCTCGGGCCGCATCAGCTGCATGTAGTCGACGATCACCAGCCCGAGCTTGCCCTCGCTCGCCGCCAGGCGCCTCGCCTTCGCGCGGAGCTCGAGCATGCTGAGGTCGGAGGAGTCGTCGAGCCACAGCGGGGCCTTCTCGAGCTCGTTCGAGGCCCGGAGCACCCGCGGCCAGTCGCGGCTCGAGACCTTGCCCTTGCGCAGCCGGTCACCCTGGATTCGCGCCCGTGCCGAGATGAACCGGTGGGCGAGCTCGACCTCGGACATCTCGAGCGAGAAGAAGGCGACCGGGAGCCCGTGCTTGGTCGCGACCTTCTCCGCGATCGAGCAGACGAGGGCGCTCTTTCCCATCGCCGGGCGGGCGGCGAGCACGATCAGGTTCCCGGGCTGGAAGCCACCGAGGAGCGCATCGAGGTCCTTGAACCCCGACGGGGTGCCGGTGACGTCGAGGTCGCCCTTCGACAGCGCCTCGAGCCGGTCGACCTCGTCGTGGAGGATGTCGGCGAGCTTCGAGAAGTCGCTGGCGCGGTCCTCGTGCGCGACCTTGAACAGCAGGCTCTCGGCCTGCTCGACGAGCTCGTACGGCTCCCCGTCACGCTCGTGGACCGACTTCTGGATCCGCTGCGAAGCGGCGAGCAGCCTCCGCAGGAGCGCGTTCTCCTTCACGATCCGGCCGTAGTGGCCTGCGTTCCCGGGCGCCGGCGCGACCGAGGCGAGGTGGGAGACCGCCTCGCGCCCGCCGGCCTCGGCGAGCTCGCCCTGCTGGGTCAGCAGCTCGGAGACGGTGAGCGCATCGACCGGCTCGTTGCGCTCGTAGAGCTGCTTGATCGCCCGGAAGATGATCCGGTGGCGCTCGCGGTAGAAGTCCTCGTCGGCGAGCCGCGCCTCGAGGATCACCGGCGTGATCGCCGCCTCGGAGACCATCATCGCGCCGAGGACCGATTCCTCGGCCTCGAGATTCTGCGGTGGTACGTGCGCTTCGGTTTCAGCCATGCGCTCACCCGCACCGGCGCGCCCAGGCACCGGCCGGTCGAGATCCTCACTCGGTGTGAACCCCACGGACCCAGGATGCGCCCCGGCCCGGTCGGAAGACCGACGCGGCGATCAAAACACACCGCCCTCCAGCGCGCCACTCACGTTTGCGGCATTTGGGGGGACTTGTCGTCGCGGCCCCTCGTCCGCGCCGTCCTCCTCGAGGCCGTGCGGCACCGAGGTTGAGCTTGTGCCCCTCCTCTTCGTGGAGAACTCAACCTCGAACGCCGGGCAGCCGAGCAACGATGCGATGGTTCGATCGGTGATCGCGGTCGCGTCGGTGCGAACCACCCTCGCCGAGACCCCGTTCGACTCCCTGAGGCCAGCTACCACGCCGACGACGTCGCCGACGAGATTCGCTACCGGATCAGATACGGCGAGCACGTGGTCGAGGTCGACCGCAGCGTCGCCTCGGACGAGCTGCGGCCATTGCTTCGCCGGCTCGATGCGATCCGTGCCGACGTGAGCTGAACGCCGGCTACTTCGCCTCGGCGACGATCGTCTTCACCGAGGCGGTGCGGCCGCCGGCGACCTCGACCTCGACCATGTAGGTCCCGACCTCCCGGATCGGCTCGGGGAGGTTGATCTTCTTCTTCTCGACCCGCAGGCCGCGGGCGGCGGCGATCGCGTCGGCGATCTCGGCGTTGGTGACCGAGCCGTAGAGCTTGCCGTCCTCGCCGGCGCGGTGCTGGATCGTCAGCACGGTGCGAGCGAGGAGGGCGGCGGTCTCCTCGGCGCGCTCCTCGGCCTCGCGCGCGGCGCGCTCGGCAGCCTCCTTGCGCCGGCGGACCTCCTCGAGCGCGCCCTTGGTCGCCGGCTGGGCGAGGTTTCGTGGCAGCAGGTAGTTGCGCAGGTAGCCGGGTGAGACGTCGACCGCGTCGCCTGCCTCGCCGAGGTCCTCAACGTCCTTGAGCAGGATCGCCTCCGCCATACCGCTCGCTCCTCGACCTACCGCTCGCCGACGTAGGGAAGGAGGGCGAGCTCGCGGGCGCGCTTGATCGCGACGGCGAGCTGTTGCTGGTGGCGGCGCGAGAGGCCGGTGACCCGCCGCGACCGGACCTTGCCGCGGTCGGAGATGAACCGCCGCAGCGTGTTCAGGTCCTTGTAGTCGATCCGCTCGACGTTGATCCGCGTGTACTTGCGCGGGCGCATGCGCTCGGAGAAGCGCCCGCGTCGGCGGGTCGTCGGCTGGGCCTGGCGCTGGCGGCGGGCCATCAGCGGATCGGCCTCTGGTTGTCGATCGCGGCGATCATCTCTAGGCGCGAAACGCGCCGCCGGTGGGCGGCGCAGATCGCGGACGATGATAGCCGTCTCGAGCCCCGGAGGTCCGTCAACGAGCTGACGGCTTGAGGCTCAGAACGGGATGTCGTCCCCCGAGTCGCCGACCCGGGCGGGCTCGGAGCTCTCGAAGTCGCTGGTGTCGGCTGGGACGTCGGACTGGGCGGCGATCCCGTTCGCCTGCCCGTTCGCCTGCCCGCCGCCGTCGCGGCTGCCGAGGAACTGGACCGACTCGGCGATGATCTCGACCGCCTGTCGCTTGCCGGAGCCGTCCGACGCCTCCCACTCGCGCCAGTCGAGCCGGCCGTCGATCGCAACCGGGCGGCCCTTCGACAGGTAGGTGGCGCAGTTCTCGCCCTGCGCGCCCCAGACCGTGACGTCGAAGTAGTTCGGCTTGTCGACCCACTCCCCGCTCTCATTGCGCCGGCGGCTGTTGACGGCGATCCGCAGCTTGCAGACCTGGGTGCCGCTCGGGGTGCTGCGAAGCTCGGGGTCGCGGGTCAGGTTGCCCGTGACTGTGACTCGGTTGATGTTGGTGCTCGCCACTTGATCAGTCCTTCCTCATCGCTCAATCGTCTTCAGTCTAAGTAGCCGACCGGCGCATCCTCTCCCCCCGGAGACCGAGGAATCGACGCAACGAGCGGCTTGGACGCCGGTCGGGGCTGATCGCGGGACAGCTCAGGCGAGCACCAGCGCGAGGTCGGCGCCGCCGCGCAGCGAAGCCACCCGCGCCCCCTCGGGCTCGAGATCGGTCCGACGCATACGTTCGAGCGGCTCGATCGTGACCTCCGCCTTGCGTCCCTTCAGCTTCGTCCGCCAGAGCCCAGCCAGCCGGCCGTCCCGGAGCACCGCTCCCGGACTCGCGACCGGGCGAAAGAGGCGCTTTCGCAGCACCGCGTCCGGCGCCAGCAGTGACCGGTTCGGCTTCTGGAGATAGGGGTCGCCGGGCGGGAGCAGGCGCACCCCTCGAGCCGCGGGAACCGAGTCCAGCACGTCGACGTCCTCGCGCAGAAGCCATCCCCTCGCCTCGCCCACCCGGACCTCGGCGAGCTCGGCCGAGACCTCGTCCCAGACACGCCGTGCGTGCGCCTTCGCGATCCCCGCCCAATCGGCGAAGTCGCCGGGGCTCGCGGGCCCGTAGAAGCCGAGAAAGCGGCGCAGCGTATCGCTCGCGCGCGGCGTCGGGCGCGGCGCGGCGAGCGTGTAGCGGCGCTCGGAGTCGAGTCGGGCGCCAGCCTTGACGGTCGCGTACCGCCACAGCATCGGCGCGACGTGGTGGCTCTTGCAGCTTCGACACCACGGCATCAGCTCGGGGCGAACCCGCTCCCGGAGCGCAGCGTGGAGCTCGTTGCGGTCGGGTGCAACCCCGCCGGCGAGCGCGTCCGTCGTCGCTTCCGCGACCTCGTCGAGCGCCTCCCCCGCGGTCAGCCCACCGTCGGCGACGAGTCGCCGCACCTGCTGGCCGAGCTGGTGTCCGAGCTCGCCGTCGTCGGAGGCGATCAGGGCGCGTCCGTAGAGCGCGAGATCGCTCGGCGCGAGCGCGTGGATCGCACCACGGATGACGTGGGCGACGGCGAGGTCCCCGCCCTCGATCGCCTCCCGGTAGGAGTCGCGGGAGACGTTGTCGGCGCGAGCCGCGAGCGCGAGCAGCGCGGCGTCGCGGGCGAAGTCGGAGGCCGGGCAGGCCGCCGCATCGGCGAGGCTGCGCGCGCTTCGCTCGACAAGGCCGGAGCGGCCGAGCCGGAAGGCGAGTACCTGGTCCGCATCCACCGGTGCAAGAGGTTCGCACTCGGTGCCGAATCGCGACTCGCGGGCGCGGTGTCGAGCTTGCCCTGGTGAGCGAGCGGTCTACTGCTCGGGCGCCGGCTCGGCGCCCTCGCCGGCCTCGTCGCCGCCCGAGGGCGGCTCGGGCTGCTGCTCGGCTGAGGGGGTGGCTGCCGCGGGCGCCGCCGGAGCCTCGGCCGGCGGTGCCTGTTCGGCTGCAGCGGGTGGACGGTCGCCCGTCGGCGCCGATCCCCGCGGTGCGCCTTCGCCATGCGACCCGCGGCGCTGACCCGGTGGACGGCCGCCGCCGGTGGCCCCGCTCGCGAGCGCAACCGGGGGCGGAGGCTCGATCACCGGTGAGTCGGGGTCGACCTTGAAGATCCGGAAGCGCAGGACGCCGTCGGTGATCTTCAGGCTGTGGTCGAGCTCGTCGAGGACGGCGCCGCTGTCGCTCTCGAAGCGGAAGAAGCGGTAGTCGGCCTCGGTCCGCTGGCGGATCTCGTAGGCGAGCTTGCGCATCCCCCACGCGCGATCGTGCTTGAGCGTCGCGCCAGCCTCGATCCGCTTCAGCGCATCGGCGGCGATCTGGTCGCGACGCTCGTCCGGAGCCTCCGGATCGAGCATCAGCACCAGCTCGTACTCGGATGTCAACGTGCTGACGGGACTCATCGGCGGCGGCTGACTATAGCGGCATGCCGCGGGTTTCCCTGTCAGCGGGCGGCCCGGCCGGGGGCGCGCAGATCAGCCGCGGGGTTGTCGGTGGTGGAAATGGATCGCAGTCGAATCCGAGTCCGGAGCCTCGGCCGCATCGCCGCCGTCATCGCCACCGCAGGGCTCGCGCTGCTCGCGCTTCCCGGCCTCCTGCGGGCGCCGGAGCCCGCGCCGCTGCCCGAGGACGTCGGGATCGCCGCACCCCGGCCACAGCGAGCCGGGCCGAAGCAAGCCGGCTCGCCCACCCGGGCGCAGCAGGCGTCTTTCGAGGCGAGCCGCGCGCGAGCGAGGACTGGCGACCGCGGGTCGCGAAGGCGGTCGAGCCGGAGCCGTCGACGGGCGGAGGGCGACCGGCGCGAGCGCCGTGAGCGGAGTCGAGCGGCGCCGGCCCCCGCCGCGACCGCGGCCGTCCCCGATCCGGCTCCGCCGACCGGGTCCTCACCGCCCGCCGCGACGCCGGCGCCGCTGACCGGGTCCCCGCCCTACGCGAACGCGACGCCGGCGCCCGTCGCGGCGCCTGCTGCCCAGGACCGCACGAGCGCCGGTGCGAGCCGGCCGGCGCGGCGCGCTCCGCCGGAGTTCGGATTCGAGCGCTGACGAAAGGACAGACATGAGCCATCGCCCCTTTGATCCTCGCGATCCTCTCGCCAGGCGCCGCCAGCGGCGGCGGTGGACGCTCGCGGCCGCCGCGCTGGGGGCAGCTGCCGGAGCGCTCGCCTTCGCCGCGTCGGCGGATGCCGGCAGCTACGTCGTCCGCCAGTGCACTCCGAGCGTCCCCGGTGCCCAGGCGAACTGGGAGCGGACCTCGGAGCACTACCGGGGCGAGGTCCGCTGCGCCTCGGGCGGCGGGCTCCAGATCCGCCATCAGGCTCCCAAGACCGCCCACGGTCGCCAGGGCGCGTGGGCGTGGAACGCGCCCCCGGGGACGGTCTTCACCTCGGTGCGAGCGAACGCCAGCCTGACTCGCGGCGGCGGCCACGCCGGCCAGCTGCGGGCGGTTCCGGCAAGCGGCGCGCCGGTCCTCTTCGGCGGAGTCCACGACGCGTTCCGGGTCCACAGCCGCAGCGACGAGCTGGCGCGGTTCGAGGTCCGCCTGCGCTGCATCAACCCGAGCGGGTGCTCGGAGGGCCCGGATGCGCGCGCCCGCGCCAAGGGCGTCCGCCTCCGCGTCGCCGACCGCTCCGCCCCCAGCGCCGCCGAGCCGGCCGGCTCGCTCGTCGCCGACGCCGTCGTCCGCGGGCCACGCTCGGTCTCGCTCACCGCGAGCGACCGCGGCGGCGGCGTGCGAAGGCTCTGGATCGAGGCGAACGGGCGCCAGCTGGCGGGGCGAACGCAGGACTGCGGCGCGCTCGCGACCGGCTTCGCCACCCGGCTCGTCCCCTGTCCGGCGACCGCGACCGCCGCCTTCCCGATCGCCACCGCCCAGGGGGCATTCGCGACCGGGCCGAACCTGGTCTCCGCCTGCGCCAAGGACCTCGCCCTCTCCGGCGCCGCGAATCGGGCCTGCACGCGGCGGCGGATCTGGGTCGACAACGCCTGCCCGGCCTCGCTTCGGCTGGGGACCCGGCTCGCCGCCGCGTTCGCCGGCAGCCGCGCGCGCGCCGCGGTCGACTCCAATCGCCGCGCGCTGGTCACCGGGCGGCTCACCGACGAGGCCGGCGGCGGGGTCGCTCGAGGCTCCGTCTGCGTCCTCACGCGCACGGCACGGGCCGGGAGCCGCGTCAGGGTCGCCGCGGTCCGGCGCACCGACGCCGGCGGCCGCTACGCGATCCCGCTCCCTCCGGGCCCGAGCCGCCGCGTGTTCGTCCACCACGCGGGTGCCGACTCGGTCGTCGCCCGGCACGGGCTCGAGCTGCGCTCGCGGGTCCGCCCCGCGCTCCGGGTGCGTGCGCCCCGCCGCGCCTCGACCGGCGACCGGCTCCGCTTCGCCGGCCGGCTCCCCGGTCCCGCCTGCTCGCGGCGGAGCGTCGCGATCCAGGCCCAGGTCGCGAAGCGGCGATGGCAGGTCTTCCGCACCGCCCGGACGAACCGGCGCTGCCGGTTCGCGACCGCCTACCGACTCCGCGCGACGAGCGATCCGGTGGTCTACCGGTTCCGTGTCCGGGTCGGGAGGCAACCGGGGTATCCCTACGAGCCCGGGACCTCGCCGGTGCGCCGCAGGCGCGTCGGAGGTTGACGGCGGCGCTGCCGCCGGTGCGCAAGAAGTCGAAGCGCGTCGGGTTGGGTCAGCTCGGCACGGTGACGAAGGGCTGCAAGCGGGGCGAGCGGGTGCTGTCCGGGAGCTTCGCGACCGAGCGCGGGGGGCGGGACCTCGCGCAGGCTTCGCGGACGAGGGCCGTCGACGCCGGGGGCGTCGGCAATGCGATCGCCCGCTGCAAGGGGCGGCGGAAGGCGGTGTCGGGCGGCTTCGCCGGAGCCTACGCTCCCGCCGGGCCACTGATCCTGTCCCACACGTCGCGCCGCCGCGGCGGGGCGGCCTGGTCGGTCGAGGGGTGGAACCTCGGCTCGGGACCCGGCTCGGTTATCGGCTACGTCTACTGCGCGAAACGCCTCTGATCCGGGTTCCTCGGCATCGGTCCCGCTCTGGGTGGGCCAAGCCTGAGGAATCGGTCGCGCGGAGCGGCTAGCCGACCGCGGCCTCGGCCTTCTTGGCGCGGATGTCGGCGAGCTGCTCCTCGATCCAGATCCCCGGTCCGCGCTCGCGCACGATCTCGCGCAGGCGGGCCGCGCGCAGGCGCCGCTCCTCCGGGTCCATCGTCAGCGCCCGGTGGATCGTGTCGGCCTGCTCCTGGATGTCGAACGGGTTCACGGTCAGCGTGCAGTCGCCGAGCTCCTCGTGCGAGCCGGTGTTCTCGGACAGCATCACGACGCCGTCGCGGGTGTTGACCGCGGGCGCCTCCTTCGCGACCAGGTTCATGCCGTCGAAGATCGAGTTGACCATCAGCAGGTCGAAGTGCTTGTAGCGGGCGACCGCCTCGGGGAAGTTCTCGTAGATCCGGAGGTCGATCGGCATCCAGTCGGTCGTCCCGTGGCGGTGGTTGACGACCGCGACCAGCGCCTCGATCCGCTCGAGGTACTCCTGGTACTCGGCGACGTCCTGGCGCGAGGGCTGGAGATGGGCGATGAACGTCACCCGCTCGCGGAAGCTCGGGTGCTGCTGGAGGAAGACGTCGAAGGCGGTGAAGCCGCGGAGCACGTTCTTCGACAGGTCCGCCCGATCGACGCGGATGATCATGTGGTCGCGGCGACGCCGCAGCAGCTCCTCCTCGTAGCGCGCGACCTCCTCCGAGGCCGCGGCGCGGGCGAGCCGGCCGGCGTCGATCGCGAGCGGGTAATTGCGGACCCACGTCTCGCGGCCGCCGTGGCGGACCGAGCCGCGCTCATAGTCGACCTCGAGCTCCATCAGCTCCCGGCAGCAGGCGAGGAAGTTGCGGCAGTAGGCGGCGGTGTGGAAGCCGATGATGTCGTTCGCGAGCAGGCCGCGGAAGATCTCCTCCCGCATCCGCACCGGGAGGATCCGCCAGCTGTCGGGCTGCGACCACGGGATGTGGACGAAGTGCTGGAGGAAGACGTCGGGGCGTGAAGCGCGGACGATCGCCGGACAGGTGTAGAGGTGGTAGTCGTGCAGCATCACCAGCGGGTCGTCCTCGTCGGCGATCGTCCGCACGACCGCCTCGGCGATGTCGGCGTTGACGACCCGGTAGCCGTCGTCCCAGGCGATCGCCTCCTCGCGGCGGATGTCGGGAGCGTTCGAGAGGTCCCAGAGGTAGTGCTGGATGAACCACAGGATCGGGTTCGCGATCACGTTGTAGAAGCGGTCGTAGGCGTCGGCGTCGCTCTCGACCAGCAGCACCTCGTAGCTGACGTCGTCGAGCTCGACGCCGACCGGGCCGCCCTCGGCCTCGCGAGAGACGGCGACGTCCTCGTCGGTCATCGCCGACGCGATCCACAGCGCCCCGCGGTGGGCGACGAGCCCGCTGAGAGCGGTCACCAGCCCTCCTCCCCCGCGACGGACCGTCCGCTCCCCGCCCGGGTCGCGCTCGAACTGAGCCGGGCCGCGGTTGGAGACGATCACGAGGCGCGAGTCATCGGGCATCGTCAACACCTCACCGACCTGCGGCCGACGGCGCCGCCGCGGCCAGGTTGGGGCTGCACTGCTGTGAATCGCCTCGTCATCCCTAGACCTCCAGGTCCGTGAACAGCTCGAGCCAGTCGCGGAGCAGGCGCGGAGTGAGGAAGTGCTCGCGGGCGTGCTCCTTGCCGGCGCGGCCCAGCCGCCGGGCGAGCTCGGGGTCGCGGAGGACCTCGGTCGTCCGCCGCGCCGCCTCCTCCGGGGTCGAGACGAGGAACCCCGAGACCCCGTCGGTGACCTGCAGCGGGATCCCGCCGACGTCGCCCGCGACCACCGGCCTCACCTTCCACAGCGCCTCGGTGACGGTGAGCCCGAATCCCTCGCGGATCGACTTCTGGATCACGACGTCGGCCTGGGACTGGAACGCGTTGACCTCGATCGCCCCGACGTTGTTGAGGTTGTTGAGGATCTTGATGTCGGGATCGCCGTCGGCATGCTGGAAGGTCCGCTGGAAGAACTCCCAGCCCTCGGGGTCGTCGGTCGCCATCGAGCCGACGAGGGCGAGCTGCGCCTCCGGCACCTCCTCGGTGACGATCCGGTAGGCGTCGATCACCCCGATCGGGTCCTTCCAGGGATCGAACCGCGACACCTGGCAGATCAGCGGCCGGTCGACGTCGATCCCGAACTGCTCGCAGACGTAGGCGGCGTCCTCGGGCGAGAGCGCCATGTTCTTCGGCGACAGCGGATCGATCGCCGGCGGGCAGATCCGCTTCACACCGCCGTCGAGCGCCGCCGGCACGTACTGCTCGAGGTGCCAGACGCTGGCATCGTAGTGCCGGAGCAGCGGCAGCAGCCGGCCGAGCGTCGCCTGGTTCGGGGTCGAGAGGTCGATGTGGCAGCGCCAGATCCACCGCCGCGCCTTGTCGGGCGCGTTCGCGCGCATCCCTGCCGGCTGCGGGTCGTGGACGATGATCACGTCCCAGTCGCCCTCGAGGCCCTGCGCGTTCATCGCGTTGTAGGCCTCGAACAGCTCCCACTGCTGGTCGTCGATCTCGTGCTCGTCGCCCTGGAGCGAGTTGTGCATCAGCTTGGTGACGTTGAAGAAGTCCTCGCGTCCGAGGATCACGTGCCAGTGGGCGTCGAGGCCGACGTCGCGCATCAGCGGCACGATCGTGTAGAGGATCTCCGAGACGCCGCCGCCGAACGCGGTCGCGCTGACGTGGAGCACCTTCTTGCCCGCCAGCGGCTCGGAGAGCTCGCGGATCCGGTCGATCAGGCCGCGCCCGGCGATATGGGTGTAGTCGGCGAGAGAGCGATGGCCGAGGGCGACTTCCTGGAGCACGCGCGGCAGAATACCCGCCGCCGGCTCCTCGGCTCCCGCCAATGCCCCTGGTCCGCGGCTACGCCGCGGACCTTCGATTCTGCTCCCGCGTCCGGGGGCGGCGGCTATCGCTCCAGCAGCCGCTCGATGCCCGCTTCGATCGCGGCGAGGATCGCCGCGTGGAGCTCCGGGGTCGACGCGGCGACGCATGACATCTGGAACTCGGCGCCCGAGCCGAGCAGTGGGCGGTCGTCGAGCGAGCGCCCGTAGGCGTCGGTGATCACCGCCCCCGCCTCGTTCAGGCACAACGCGGCGGCGGCGAGGTCGTAGGGAGAGTTGTTGAGCACCGCGCCGCCTCCGACCCGCTCGAACTCCTCCCTCGTCCCCGGGACATCGGCGACGATCCGCGGGCCCGGCTCAATGTAGGCGTCGAGCTGCCCGGTTGCGATCCTGGTCAGGTCATAGGTCGCCGAGCCGAGGTCGAAGGTCCCGCCGCCGACCGACGAGGCGTCGATCAGCTCGGCGAGCACCGCCGCCATGACCCGCATCGGGCGGCCGCGGAGCCCGTAGGCCCAGAACATCCGACCGAGATCGCGGTTCGCCGACAGCGCCGGAGCCGGATCGAGCCCCCTTCCGCGCTCGGCGAAGAAGGTCCGCCCTGACTTGATCTCGACGATGCACCCCGCCTCGACGTCGCCCATCGTCGGCTCGGCGTCGAGCGGCGCGGCCGCGACCGAGACGCAGGCCGACTCGAACCCCGCGATCGCCGGCCGCGTGCCGTCGATCGGATCGACGACGAGCACCGAGCGCGGGTCGCCGCCGGGAGCGACGAGGCCGCGGTCCTCCGAGTAGAAGGCGACGTCCGGGGCGTGCTCGGCGAGGTAGCGCTCGAGGAACCGCTCGGCGCGCTCGTCGATCGCGAACGTGACGTCACCGCCCGGAGCCTCGCCGGCATGGACGCGGCCGTCGTTGCCGCCGAGGTCGGGGAGGACCTGCTCGCGCAGCGCCAGCGCGAGCTCGCGGGCGAGGCTCGCGTTCACTGCTCCGGATCAGGCTCGGTGCTCACGGGCCGAGCGAGCTCGGCCGCTCGCCGAGCGTCAGCTCGACCTCTTCGTGCTCGCCGTCGCGGATGATCTCGAGCGTCACCTCCTGGCCCGGCTCGAGCAGCGCGACCCGTCGAGGGAGATCGCTCTCGTCGACGATCTTTTCGCCGTCGATCGCGACGATCACATCGCCGCCGACCGGGATCTCGATCCCCTGGAACCGCAGCTCGTCGTCGCCCGGCCGCAGGCCGGCCTCCTCGGCGGGGCTGCCCTCCGTGACCTCGACGATCAGCGCACCGACGTCGACGTCGAGGTTGAGACGGTCGGCGAGCTGGGGGTAGAGCGGCTGGCTGGTCACGCCCATGAACGCGTACGAGGGCTCGCCGTCGGAGCGCAGCTGCTCGATCGACCGCTCGGCGAGCTCGATCGGAACCGCGAACCCGACTCCCTCGTTGGTTCCGCTGCCGGTCCGGATCTGCTGGTTGATCCCGATCACCCGGCCTTCGGCGTCGAGCAGCGGCCCGCCCGAGTTGCCGGGATTGATCGAGGCATCGGTCTGGATCGCGCCGTCGATCGTGAATCTGGTCAGGGACTGGATCGAGCGGTCGGTGGCCGAGACGACCCCGATCGACAATGACTGCTCCTGGCCGAACGGGCTCCCGATCGCCGCCACCGGGTCGCCGACGTCGGCGACCTCGGCGGCGCCGAGGTCGAGCGGTTGCAGGTCGAGCCCGTCGGTTTCGACCCTGAGCAGCGCGACGTCGGCGAACGGGTCGACGCCGACGACCTCGGCCGCGACCTGGTTGCGGTCGGCGAACTGGACGTAGATCTCGTCGGCCGGCTCGAGCTCGCCGCCCCCTCCGGCCTCGCCGTTCGTGACCACGTGCGCGTTGGTGACGATCTCGCCCCGGCCGCTGACGACGAAGCCCGACCCCTGCCCCTGCTGGAGCGCGTCGGGGTCGAGGAGGCTGGTCGCGTCCTCGTCGCCGCTGAACGCCGAGCGCACGGTGACGACGCCGGGAGCGACCGCCTCATAGACCGCCTGGGGATCGAAGGCCCCGCCCTGCGACTCGACGACGACGCGGGTCTCGGCGGGCGCCTCGGGCTCGGAGGAGGCGGTCTCGTCCTCGCCGCAGCCGACCCCGATCGCGGCGGCCCCAGCGGCGAGCGCAACGGCGATCGCGCGGCGGCCCCGCACGCCTGCGGATCTCCGTGAGCGCCGCATCTCGATCACGTACCCGGTCGCGCGGGTGCGACTCCCGCCGCCGGCAGGCGGAGCTCGAACTCGGTTCGCCCCCGCCTCGACTCGAGGCTGATCCCGCCGCCCATCCGCACCGCGAGCTCGCGAGCGATCGCGAGGCCGAGTCCCGAGCCGGCGACCTCGTCGCCGGTGTAGAACCGCTCGAACACCCGGTCGCGGGAGCGACGGTCGATTCCGGGACCGTCGTCGCGGACGATGATTGTCGCCGCGCCGTCGTCGAGTCTTGGCGTGATCGAGATCGCTGTTCCCTCCGGGGTGTGGGTGAGCGCGTTGTCGATCAGGATACGAATGATCTGCGCGACCCGATCGCGGTCGGCGAGCGCCTCGACCGGGCCGGACGGGTCGAGCTCGAGCCGCGCGTGGCGACGCTCGACCACCGGAGCGAACTCGGCCGCGATGCGTTCGGCGAGCATCCCGAGCTCGACCCGGTCGGCGCTGACCTCGAGCGCGTCGGCATCGAGCTTCGAGAGGTCGAGGAGGTCGGCGGTGAGCTTCGTCAGCCGGGCGATCTGCTCGCGCATCGTCCGCACGAACTCCGCTCGCGCCTCGGGGTCGGGATCCTCGTCGGAGAGCAGCTCGACGAACCCGCCGAGCGAGAAGATCGGCGTCCGCAGCTCGTGCGAGGCGTTGGCGATGAACTCCTTGCGGGCGCTGTCGAGCCGGGCGAGGCGCTTCTGCATCTCGTTGAAGGTGCTCGCCAGCTCTCCGACCTCATCGCTCGAGTCGATCGGGATCGGGGTCGAGAAGTCGCCGTCGGCGATCTTCTCCGCCGCCTGCTCGAGCCGCCGGAGCCGCCGGGCGTGCCAGCGCGCCACCAGCCATCCCGCCGAGACCGCCGCCACCAGCGCGATCATGCCCGCGATCAGGATCTGGCGACGGATCAACGCGACGTTGTCGTCGACCTCCTCGAGCGGAGCGGAGAGAACCGCCACCCAGCGCGGGTCCCCGCCGGCCGGAAGCGCGACCGCGGTCTCGCCGAGCCGATCGCCGCCGACCCGCTCGATCGCGCTCGCGCGCGTGCCGGGGGCGGCGAGGGCGGCCGCGGCGGCGGGGTAGTCGGGGGCGATCGCGGTCCGCTCGCTGCCGGAGTCGGCAACGACGAACGCCGGCTCGGGCCCGGACGGGCCCGAGCGCACTCCCAGGACCGTCACCCGGGACTGGGTCCTGGCCGCGATGTCCCGGATCAGCCGCCGCAGCTGCGGCTCCGGCGACCCGGAGTTCATCGCCGCCTCGAGCCGGCCGGTCTGGGCGGCGGCGACGCCGTCGAGCCGCTCGAGCGTCGACGCGGTGAGGCTCGAGCGAAGCTGGGGGACGACGTAGAGGTAGATGAAGCCGACCGCGGCGGCGGTGATCGCGAAGAACAGCAGCGCCAGCCTGTTGCGGACGCTGCTCACGGCGCTTCGCCGGCTTCCGCGCGCCCCGGGATCGCCAGGCGTCCGTGGGGGGACCGACGAGGCACCGCGCCGCTAGTCGCGTTCCCGGAACCGGTAGCCGACCCCGCGGACGGTGAACAGGTACTCAGGGCTGCCGGGATCGCGCTCGATCTTCTCGCGCAGGTGCCGGATGTGGACGTCGATCGTTCGCGGATCGCGGTAGTCCGAGTCGCCCCAGACCTGCTCGAGCAGGACCTCGCGGGTGAGCACGCGTCCCGGCGAGCGCGCGAGCGTGGCGAGGATCTCGAACTCGACGTAGGTCAGCTTCGCCGGTGTGGCCCGGACGGTGACCGCGCGCCGGTCGAGGTCGATCTCGAGCTCGCCGGCGGTGATCGTCTCGGTCGAGCCCTCAGCCTCGCGCAGCATCGCGGTCCGTCGGAGGGCCGCCCGCACCCGGCTGCGGAACTCGCGGACCGAGAACGGCTTCGTGATGTAGTCGTCGGCGCCCATCTCGAGGCCGACGACCTTGTCGATCTCGTCGCCTTTGGCGGTGAGCATGATGATCGGCACCTGGCTGCGGCTGCGCAGGCGCCGGCAGACCTCGATCCCGTCGACCTTCGGCAGCATCAGGTCGAGCACGACGAGGTCGAAGCGCTCGTCCGCGAACCGATCGAGCGCCTCCCGACCGTCCCGCGCCGAGACGACCTCGTAGCCGTCCTTGCGCAGCGGATAGGTGAGCAGCGTCTGGACCGCGTCCTCGTCGTCGACGAGCAGGATGCGCGCCGCTGCGTCCTCGGCCATCGGATCGTTCAGTCTAAGCCCGCCGGCCCCGTTCGACCCGACCGAGGCAGGGACGGCCGAGCGGGCAGTATGGAGGCGGCAGATGGTCGAGCTCGGTCTCTATCGCATCGCCTTCGCGCCGGCGCTGCTCGCGTTCGTCGCGCTGATGTTCTCGCTGCAGGGGGTTCCCGCGCCGCTCGAGCCCGCGGTTCCCCCGTCGTTCGACCCCGCTCGGGCCGCGGCCACGGGGCGGGCGATCGTCTCCGCCGCGCCGGTGCGCCCGCCCGGATCGCAGAGCGACGCCGCGGCGGCGGACATCGTCGCCGAGGGGTTCGGGTCGATCCGGGCCGGAACCGTCTCCGAGCAGCTCGTCAGCGCCTCCTACGACGGCGACGACGTCACCGTCCGCAACGTCCTGATCACGCTGCCCGGCGACTCGGCGCGCACCGTCGCGATCATCGCCGGGCGCGACTCGCCGCAGGGGCCGGGCGCCGCGTCGACCGCCGCCGCGACGGGCGCGCTGGTCGAGCTCGCGACCGCGCTCGGGGTCTCGGGTCACGCGAAGACCTACGTCCTCGCGTCGACCTCGGCCTACGTCGACGGCGCCGCCGGGGCCCGCGCCGTGGTCGAAGCGCTCCCAGACCCTGACGCGGTCGACGCGATCATCGTCCTCTCCCAGCCCGGGGTCTCCGATCCGGTGCCGCCGTTCGTGATCGGGGCGTCGACCGGAGCCAACCGCACCGCGGCCCAGCTCGACGCGACCGCGCAGCAGTCCGTCGCCGATCACGCCGGGCTCGACGATTCCGGCCCGGGCGCGCTCGGCGAACTCGCAAGGCTCGCCTTTCCCTCCGGCGCCGGCCTCGAGGCCCCGCTGATCGACGCCGACCTGAATGCGATCGCGCTGTCTGCGTCCGGCGAGCGAACGATCCCGCCCGCCGACGACGGGCCCGATGACGTCTCGCGCCGGACGCTGGGCGACTTCGGCAGCGCGACGACGGCGCTCGTCCAGGCGATCGAGGTCGCGGACGCGCCCCTCGACCACGGCGCCGGCGCCTACCTCGAGGTCGGCGACAACCTGATCCCGGGATGGACGCTCGCGCTGCTCGCGCTCACGCTTCTGCTCCCCGCCTGGATCGCGGCCGCGGA
Organism: Solirubrobacterales bacterium; assembly: GCA_035461385.1. Taxonomy (GTDB): domain Bacteria; phylum Actinomycetota; class Thermoleophilia; order Solirubrobacterales; family 70-9; genus DATHVI01. The sequence continues at coordinate 23,889 of DATHVI010000075.1, read as the reverse complement.
TGCGGGCTCGCGTGCCGCTCGCCGTCACGAAGGCCTCGGCCATGCGCTCGCGTGGGCGGCGGGCAAGGCGGCGCCGGCCCTCGCGGCGCTGCTCGTCCTCTACGCGCTCGCCCTCGTCGGCTTGATTCCGCGGCCCGCGTTTCCGTTCGACCCCGGCACCTACGGGGCGGGCGCGGCCGGCGTGGCGTCGATCGCCCTGCTCGCCGCCGTGGCCATCGCCGCCGGCCTGCTGATCACCCGGCGGCTGCCGCCGGGCGGCGTGACGGGCGCGACGCTGGTGGCCGCAGCCGGAATCGTCTCCGGCCTCGCCGGCCTGCTGGCATGGTTCGCGAACCCGTATCTCGGGCTGCTCCTCGCGCCGGCCGTCCACGTCTGGTTGCTCGCCGCCACCGGAGCCCGAACGGCTGCGGTGGCGCTCGCTGCCCTCGCGGCGCTGGCGCCGCCCGCGCTCGCGCTCGCCGCCGTGGCGTCGGCGCTCGAGCTCGGGAGCGGGACACCGTGGACGTTCGTGCTGATGCTCGCCGACGGCCAGATCGGCTTCCCGGCGGCGCTCGCGCTCGCGCTGGTGACCGGTGGTCTGGCGGCCTCGATCGCCGCCGCGCGACGCGACCCGGCAGGGGCCGGCCCTGGCTGACCCGGCGACGCGAACGATCGGTCGGAGCCTCGGACGCGCAGGGCTAGGGGCAGCCCCCTAGACGGCACCACGGGGTTGGCTCTCGTTCGGGCGCAACTGGACGAAGGTCCGATACGCCTTCCGCCGCCGGCGGACGATCTAGCAGGTACGGCACTCCCGAGCAATCGACTGGATGCATCCCGCCATGACCAAGGGCTCGCAAGCGAGCCGTCCCGAACGAGTGGACCGGCAAGAGTTGTCCCAGCTCAAGAACCAGATCGCTACCGATCAGTACGAAGTCGACCCGAAGCGGGTGGCGGAGGCGATCGTCACCAAGCTGCGGCTCGTCAGGCGCGGCCACCTGGCGCTCGCGGCGCGGCGAGCTGGTCGTAGCCGGCCGGGGAACGGGCCTGGCCCTTCCGATCGGTGAGCCGGACACCCGAGCCCGCGGCGACCGCCCCGATCTCGGTCAGCATCCCGCCCTCGGCGGTCACCCGCCTGCGCGCCTCGGCGAGCCGTGCGGCGGGGAGCGCCGCGAGCAGCTCGTAGTCCTCGCCGCCGCCCGCGGCCAGGTCCAGCGCCTCGCCGTCGCTCGCCGACGCGACGTCATCGACGCCGGCCTGGATCGGCAGGCGTTCGAGGTCGATCTCGAGTCGGACGCCGCTCGCGGCCGCGAGGTGCACGGCGTCGGAGCCGAGGCCGTCGCTGACATCGATCATCGCCGACGCCCCCGCGGCGGCCAGCGCCCGGCCCTCGGCGAGCCGCGGCTCGGGCGCGAGCTGGCGCCGCCGCAGGCCCTCGGCGATGGCCGGAGCGATCGCGGCTGTCGCAGTCGCCCCCTCGAGCAGCCGCAGCCCCGCCGCCGCCCCCCCGAGCTCCCCGGTGACCACGAGGACGTCCCCGGGCGCGGCACCTGAGCGCAGCACCGCATCGGCGGGGCGATCGACGTAGCCGACCACGGTGACCGCGAGTGCCAGCACCGGCGCCCGCGCCACGTCGCCGCCCGCGATCGCGACCTCGTAGCGGCCCGCGAGGGCGCCGATCCCGTCGGCGAGCTCGAGGCAGGAGGCGGGATCGAAGTCGGTCGGCAGCAGCAGCTGGATGTAGGCCTCGCCCGGGGCCGCACCCATCGCAGCCAGGTCCGAGAGCGCGACCGCCAGCGCCTTGTGGCCGATCTCGCGCGCCCCGAACGACGCCCGGTCGAAGTGGACGCCGTCGACGACGGCGTCGACGGAGACCACCGGCGCCCCGGGCCGGGCGCCGACTGCCGCGTCGTCGCCGCTCCCGACGGCGAGCCCTGACGGCGGCGGCGCCCCGGCCCGCGCGGCGCGCTCGCGCAGCGCCGCGATCAGCTCGAACTCGGTCGGCTCCGCCCCGAGCGAGGTGGGATCGCGAGGCGGGGTGGCCCCTGGCCATTGCTCCGGGGTCAGTCGCCGCCTCCGCCGCCTTGGCCGCCGCCCTGGCCGACGCCGCCGCCCTGGCCGCCGCCTTGGCCGCCGCCCTGGCCACCCCCATCGCCCGGGCTCGGCGACGGCTCCTGGCCGGCGCCGGGAGCGTAGAGGTCGGGGTCGTACTCCTCCGCGTCATCGGTCGCGGTCCCGTCGACGTCGAAGTCGTAGTCGTCCGGCTCCGGTGCCGAGCTCGTCCACTCGCTGCTGTACGCCGACAGGCTCGCCGGGTTCTCCGGCTGCTCGAAGTCGCCGCAGAAGCTCCCCTTGGCGACGTTCATGAACTCTTGCCAGATCGGGGCCGCGTACGTGCCGCCGAACGCGCTCGAGCCCATCGACGTGCGGGCCTCGGGATAGCCGGTCCAGACCGCGGTCGAGATCCGCGGCGTGAAGCCGACGAACCACGCGTCGGTGTTGTCGTCCGTCGTCCCCGTTTTCCCCCCGGCCGGACAGCCGATTCCCCGTCCCACAGCGGTGCCGCTGGTGAGCACCGTCTCGAGGAGCTGGGTCGCCTCGTAGGCGACGCCGTCGGTGAACACCCGCTTGCCGTCGCCCGCGTCCCAGGCATCGACCTTCCACTCCTCGCCGAGGCGCTTCGGCGGGAACTCGACGGTGCTGATCGCGGTCGGCTTGTGATGGATCCCCCCGGCGGCGACCGTCGCGTAGGCGTTCGACATCTCGAGCACCGAGCAGCAGGCGGCGAGACCGCCGATCGCCTCCGCCGGGACGCCCTCAAGCGGGCTCTCGATCCCCATCGACTTCGCGGTCTCGACGAAGTTCTCCGGCCCGACGTCGAGGCCGAGTCGCGCGTAGACGACGTTGACCGAGTTCGTCGTCGCATCGGCGAGCGACATCGCGCCGCCGCCGGAGCCGTCGCCCGCGTTGCTGACCTGCCACGGCTCGGAATACGCGCCGAGCGAGAGCGTCGTCGGCGCGGCGTCGTAGTAGGTCGACTCGGGGTCGATCCCCTGTTTCAGCGCCGTCAGGAGCACGAACGGCTTGAACGACGAGCCGGTCTGGCGGGCGCCCTGGACGGCGAGGTTGAACTTCTGGGTGTCGTAGTTCGACGACGAGGCCATCGCCAGGATATGGCCGTTGGTGACATCGGTCGCTACGAGCGCCGCCGACGGCCCGCCGAGGCTCGCAGCGCCGTTCTCGACCGCCTGAATGGCGACCTCCTGAAGGTTGGGGTCGATCGTCGTGTGGACCTTGAGCCCGCCCTGGCGGACGGTGTTGACGCCGTACTCCTCGATCAGCTCCTGCTCGACGTAGTCGAAGAAGAACGGCTCGCGGATCGTCGTGTAGCGGTCGCCGGGCTGGAGACCGAGGCCGCGGTCGAGCTCGCGCGCGTAGACCTCCTGGCTGATGTAGCCCTGGTCGCGCATCGCCTCGAGGACCTCGTTGCGACGCCGCTTGGCGGCCCTCCGGTTCTGGAACGGGTTGTACTGCGACGGCGCCTGCGGCAGGCCGGCGAGCAGCGCCGCCTGGCGAAGGTCGATCTCCGACGCCGGCTCGTTGAAGTAGACGCGCGACGCCGCTTCGACCCCGACCGCGGTCCGGCCGTCGGTTGTCCCGTACGAGGCGGTGTTGAGGTACTCGCGCAGGATCCAGCTCTTCGAGCGCTTCTCCTCGAGCTCCTCGGCGAGCTTCGCCTCGATCACCTTGCGCTCGATCGTGTCCTCGGGATCCTCGAGGTAGAGGTTGCGGACGAGCTGCTGGGTGATCGTCGAGCCGCCCTGGCGGGCCACGAATCCCGCGTTGGCGTTCTCCCACGCCGCGCGTATCACCGCTCCGTAGTCGACGCCGTCGTGGTCCCGGAACTCGCTGTCCTCGATCGCGATCGTCGCCTGGCGCAGCCTGACCGGGATCTCGTCCATATCGACCGGCTCGCGGTTGGTGTCGGACTGGATGAAGCCGAGCCGCGAGCCGTCGGCGGCGAGCACCTCCGAGAGCGAGCCCCGCTCGATCGGCTTCAAGGTCTCGAGCGACGGTGCCGAGGCACGGACGTCGAGGACCCAGGCGGCGACACCTCCCACGGCGATCGCGCCGAGCGCTGCTACGACGCCGAGTCCGAGGAGAACCTTCTTGCCGACCGAGCCCCGCGACCGCCGGTGGCGTCTGCGTGCCCGCTGCGTCATGACGTCTTCGGAAGGGTACTGGGGAGGCGTTCGAGTTCCTCCATCTGCCGCCGCGCGACCGGTCCCACTAGCCTCCGCCGCCGTGACCGCTCGCGCCGTGTTCTTCGATGCGCTCGGGACCCTGGTCGAGCTCGAGCCCCCGTGGGCTCCGCTCGCCGCGAGCCTCGGAATCGAGCCCGGCGATCGCGTCGTCGCCGCGGTTCGGGCCGAGATGTCGTATTACCGGGCGCACGCGCATGAGGGCCGCGACCCCGAGTCGCTCGCAGAGCTTCGGCACCGCTGCGCCCGGGTGCTCTCCGACGAGCTCGGGGTCGAGGTCCCCGTGGCGACGATGATGGCGGCGATCCGCTTCCGCTCCTATCCCGACGCCGCACCGGCACTCGCCGCCCTCGCCGACCGCGGGCTGACGCTCGTCTGCGTCTCGAACTGGGACATCTCGCTCGGCGAGGTGCTCGAGCGCTGCGGCCTCGGCGACCGCTTCGCCGGCGTCGTCAGCTCGGCCGGCGCCGGGGCGCGCAAGCCCGACCCGGCGATCTTCGCCCCTGCGCTCGAGATCGCGGACTGCAAGCCGGGCGAGGCGCTCCACGTTGGCGACACCGCAGCCGAGGACGTCGACGGGGCGAGGGCGGCGGGGATCCCGGCGCTGCTGATCGACCGCGACGGCGGGGGCGACATCGCCTCCCTCGGCGAGATCGCCGGGCACCTGCGCTGATGGAGCCGTCGCCGAACGACCCCGCGGCCGCGCCGGCGAGCGACGGGCGGCTGCTCCCGGCTCCCGCCTGGGGGCCGATGCGGGTGCTGGCGGGCCTGCTCGTGATGCTGCTCGGGGTCCTGATCGCGGGGTCGCTCGCCAGCCTCGTCGACCCTGACGTCGAGACGCTCGGAGCGACGCTCGCCCTCCAGGCGATCGTCGCGGCCGTCTTCCTCGGCATCGCCTTCTACGCCGCCAACCCGGCCCCGGGCCCCGCCGCTCCGTCTGCGCTCGGGCTCCGTGCGCCGCTGCGGCCCGCGATCAAGGTCGCGGTCGCCGCCTACCTCGTCTACATCGCCTGCGCGCTGGTGATCAACGCCGCCCTCGAGCCCGAGCAGGAGGACATCGCGCGCGACCTCGGCCTCGGCGAGGGCGTCCTCGGCTCGATCGCGGCCGGGTTCCTGATCATCGTCGCCGCCTCGGTGACCGAGGAGGTGTTCTTCCGCGGCTTCGTCTTCGCCGGGCTTCGCAGCCGGATGCCGTTCGTGGTCGCCGCCTCGATCTCGGCGGTGATCTGGGCGCTGCTCCACTTCAACCCCGACAACCCGGCGGGGAGCTGGGGCGTCGTCGTCCAGCTCACCGTGCTCGGCATCGCCCTCGCCTGGGTGTATGAGCGAACCGGGTCGATATGGCCGTCGATCGGAATCCACGCGGTCAACAACGCGCTCGCGTTCGCGATCCTCGCCTCCTGAGCGATCGACGGCCGCCTCCCGGCATGCCAGAATGCGCGGGCCGTGACCGCCAAGCTGACCGCCGCGCTCGTTCTCCTCGGCGCCGGCGTGCTGCTGCTTCCGGCCGCCGCCGCCGCCGCGCCCGGCGACCCGAAGCCGGCGAACATCAAGCTCAAGCTCAAGGGTCTGAGCGGGGGCAAGGTCAAGGTCCCGGGCCGAGCGACCGCCGTCGGCCGCGTCTGGCCGTTCGTCCCTAACCAGCGGATCCGGGTCAGGTTCTACCGCGGCGGCAGGATCGTCAAGGGCAAGCACCTGACCGCGCGCCGCGTCCCGGGCCGTAACGTCGGCGCCTTCAAGCTGCGGTCGTCGGTGCTGACGAAGCCCGGAAAGCACCGGGTCAAGGCCTGGAAGCCGCCGACTGCGGAGCAGGCCGGGGCGAAGGCGAGGAGCAAGGCGTTCGAGCTCGCCTTCCCCAGGCTCTCGTTCGGCAACCGCAACTCCGCCGTCCGCCTCTTCAACCGGCTGCTGCGAAAGCGCGGCTACCACGCGCCGAAGGGGGAGAAGTTCAGCTCCGGCACAGCCCGCGCGGTGCTCGCCTTCCGGAAGGTGAACCGGATGTCGCGGACCACGCGCGCCACCCCGGGGATCTTCAAGGCGCTGGCCGCGGGCAAGGGCGCGTTCAAGCTCCGTCATCCCGGCGCCGGCCGGCACGTCGAGGTCGACATCAGCCGCCAGGTGATGGTGCTCGCGAACAAGGGCGAGCCGAAGCACACCTTCCACATCTCCTCGGGCAAGGCGAGCACGCCCTCGGATCGCGGCCACTTCCGGTTCTTCCGGCGCCAGCCCGGCTACAACAGCATCGGGATGTTCTGGTCGGTCTACTACAACGGCGGCGAGGCGATCCACGGCTACAAGTCGGTGCCAACGTACCCCGCCTCGAACGGCTGCATCCGCAACCCGGAGGCGAACTCGAAGTTCATCTACGACTGGGTGCGACTCGGGATGAGCATCTACGTCTACTAGTGCCCGGCGCCGCCGGGGTCGACCTTGCCGCTGCCAGGCAGACCCTGGTCGGCGAGCTGCGCGAGCACGCGCTGATCGTCGGCGAGGTGACGCTGTCCTCGGGCCGCCGCGCCGACTACTACGTCGACGCCCGCCGGGCGCTGCTGCGTCCCGCCGGGTTCCTCGCCGCCGGCGAGCTGATCGCCGCCGTCGCCGTCGAGCGCGGCGCCGACGCGGTCGGCGGGCCGGTGATGGCGGCGATCCCGCTCGCCTGCGCGGCGATCGCCGTTCCCGCCGGCGCCGGGCTGCGAGGGTTCTTCGTCCGCCAGGAGCGCAAGCAGCACGGCCTCCAGCGCTGGGTCGAGGGGCCGGTCGAGGCGGGCGCGCGGTGCCTCGTGGTCGAGGACACGGTCACCACCGGCGGCTCGACCGTCGCCGCTATCGAGCGGATCCGCGAGCAGGGCCTCGGGATCGTCGGGGCGCGGGCCGTTGTCGACCGCCTCGCCGGCGGAGGCGAGGCGGTCGCCGCCGCCGCGGAGGCGCCGTTCAGCGCGCTGGCGACGATCGACGACGTCTACCCGGACCGTCCCGACCGCTAGGAATCCTGGCGCCGCCGCGGCCTCGTCGGCGGGCCGCTCCATCCCCCCCCCTTGACAACCGGCGCGATCGGGTGTTGGCTGTCCCTCGATGGGATCGGCCCCCGCGTGGAGGACGGGGACATCCCCGACGAGAGGAAGGAGGAAGCGATGAGGCGACCAAGGCTGCTCGCTTTGAGTGCTGCCGCCGTCGGGTTGCTTGCGTTCCCGCTCACCGCATGGGCGGGCCACGAGAATGACCCGCGGACCAAGAACCTGCACCCGATGGGGCACATATTCGAGCCCAAGGTGCTGGGTGGGGCAACGTTCGACCCGGTCAACCAGCCGGAGGGCGACATCCATACCGACATCGCCTTCTCGGGCAAGTATGCGTTCCAGGGGAACTGGGACGGGTTCAACATCCGCGACATCCGCGCACCGGGGAACCCGAAGCAGGTCTCGAGGACGTTCTGCGACGGCAACCAGGGTGACATCGTCGTCTACGACAACGTCCTCGTCCGGTCGTGGAACACACCGGCCGGCACCCCGGGGGCGTTCGGAGCCGGGTTGACCTGCGACGGGCAGGAAGTGCCCGAGGGGTTCGAGGGAGTGCACATCTTCGACATCAGCGATCTGAGCGATCCGGAGCTCGTCGGGTCGGTGGCGCTTCGATGCGGCTCGCATACCGCATCGGCTGTCCCCGACCCGGAGAACGGCCGGTTGATCGTCTACTCGAGCGGCTCGAGCGTCGATTGCGAGGGCTTCGACATCATCGAGATCCCGCTCGACGACCCGGGTGGCGCGGTCCATGTCGGGGAGGTCGAGGAAGCGGAGATGATGTGCCACGACATCGGCGTCATCCAAGGTGACGCGATGATGGCCGCGTGCGCAGGCCATCACGGCTTCCAGGTCTGGGACATCGGCGGTGACGCCGGTGGATCGTTCACCGCGCCGGTGATGATCGCGATGGTCGACGTCAACGAGGTCTTCGGGTATGAGCCCGACGATCCCGGGTTCATCTCGATCGGCCACTCGGCCGCGTTCACCTGGGACGGCGAGGTGCTGATGTTCGGCCACGAGCCGGGCGGCGGCGTCGCGGCCCGCTGCCAGGCGGACGCGCCGGACACCGACAAGTCGGCGATGTTCTTCGACACCGACACCTGGGAGTTCCTCGGGATGTGGACCCTGCCCCGACCGCAGGGCGCGACCGAGAACTGCTCGATCCACAACGGCAACATCGTGCCCGTGAGGAGCGGGCGCTACGTACTGGTGATCGGGAACTACCAGGCGGGTACTTGGGTGGTCGACTTCACCGACCCGAGCAACCCGCAGACCGTGGCCTGGAGCGATCCGCCGCCGGCCCCGGTGCCGCCGGAGTCGCCGTTCTGCTGCGACGTCACCGGATCGTGGTCGACCTACTGGTACAACGGGTTCATCTACGAGTCCAACATCGGTGAGGGGCTGAACGTATTCCGGCTCAGCGGCAACACGCTGGCCGGCTCGCTGAGGCTGCCACACCTGAATCCGCAGACCCAGGAGTTCACGATCGACTCGGCGCGGCCCGCCGCGGCGCCGGCCAAGGCGAAGGCGGCCAAGGCCGGGAAGCGCGGCAAGCGGAGGCGATAGAGCGCGTCGATCCGAGCTGCAACGAGGGGGCGGCTCCGGCCGCCCCCTCGTTGCTTGCTGCCTCAACGACGTTAGGTTTTCGGCTCCCGCGGGTACTTCCGAGTTGCCGTAGTGGGAGAGGAGGAGAGATCGGATGCGCTCTAGAGGTGTAGTCCGTGGGCTGCTCAGCGGGCTGGCCCTGCTGGTAGGCCTGACGGCCGTGTCGACGGCCCACGCTCAAGACGTTCACAGCGACAACATGTCGCTGCTCAAGAACCTGCCGAAGGTGGACGCCGCAACCCAGTCCGACCTCGCGTTCCAAGGCAGCTACGCCTACGCGGGGACCTACAGCGGGTTGCGCGTGATCGACGTCTCGGACCCGGCGAACGCGACCCAGGTCTCGTTCCTGCCCTGCAACGGGCCGCAGAACGATGTCTCGGTCTGGCGCAACCTGGTCTTCATGTCGGTCGACACGGCGCAAACGAACCCCGGCTGCAGCAGCGAGAACACGACCGCGTCGACCCCTGGACACTGGGAGGGGATCCGGATCATCGACGTCAGCGACCCGACGGCTCCGAGGCTGGTCAAGTCGGTGTACACAGACTGCGGCTCGCACACCCATACGTTGGTCCCGCGGGGGAACGGCAACAAGGTCTTCATCTACGTCTCCTCGTACGGGCTCACGCCGGGGAACATCGGCCCGAACTGTGAGCAGTTCCACGGCAAGATCTCGGTGGTCCGCGTCCCGCTCAAGAAGCCGGAGGACGCAAAGGTCGTGGCGACCCCGCGGGTCGACGTGCCGGTGTTCGACGCCTCGCGGCTCGAGCTCGACGACCTGCTCCCGCCGGGGTCCCTGCTCGACACATCGGGCTGCCACGACATCAGCATCCTCGTTCCGAACAAGCTCGCCGCTGCCGCGTGCTTGAGCGTCGGCCAGCTGTGGAACATCCGCAACGTCAACAAGCCGCGGGTGATCCACCAGTTCGACACGCCTCAAGTCAGGGCCTGGCATTCGGCGGCGTTCACCTGGGACGGTGAGATGCTCGCGTTCGGCGACGAGGCCGGAGGCGGGGTGCTCGGCCGCTGCCGGGCGGAGGACTATCCCGATACCGGGGCGGTGTGGTTCTACGACACCGCCAGCGGCGAGGAGCTCGGCAACTACAAGCTGCCGCGCTTCTTCGGCGAGGAGGACCACTGCACGATGCACAACTTCAACTTCGTGCCCGGGATCGATCGCTACATCCTCGTCTCCGCCGCCTACCACGGCGGAACGACCGTGGCCGACGCGACCGACCCGGCGAATGCGGTCGAGATCGGCTTCTACGAGGCGCACGATCCACATACGTCGGCGTGGTCCTCGTACTGGCACAACGGGTTCATCTACTCGAACGACATCGAGCGCGGAGTTGACATCTTCGAGCTCGACCATCCGGCTGTCGAGGGTGCCGCAACCCTCTTCCGCGACAACCCTCAGACCCAGGAGCGGCTGTTCCGGTAGTCGCATGGATGCGTGGCCGGTAGGGTCGGCGTCAAACGGCGCCGACCCCGCCGGTGTCCGCCCGCTTCTAAGAGACCGCCGGTTGGGTGACGACGAGCACCGACGTCAGCCCCAGCACGGCGATAACCAGCGCCACCTCGGCCGCTACGGCGCGGCGGAGCAGAACCGCCGCCTTGCCGGGCTCATGCCCGCCGGCCGCGAGCCTTCGCAATCGCGGCAGTGAACGCCGTTGGTTGTAGGCGCCGAGGGCGACCAGGCCGGCCAGCAGGACGATCTTCGCCAGCACGATCCGCCCGTAGGCCGTGTCGACGAAGGCGCCGAGGGATCCGACCAGCGCCAGCGACTGGATCGCCCCCGTGAGCACTATCAGCGCGACCGCGACCACCGCCAGGCGCGAAAACCTCCCGACGACCTCGGCGAGGATCGGCGTCCGCTCGCGGGCGGAGAGCCCCCGTGTGGCGGTCGGAACCACGACGAGGAGGAGGGCGAGACCACCAAGCCAGAGGCTCATGCAGATCAGATGGGTGGCATCCGCGCAGATCAGGATGCCCCGCGGCGAGTGGTCGCCGGTGTGGCCGGCCATCGGCGCAGTCAGCGCGAGGGCGATCACCGCGGCGAACAGAAGCAGCCGATGGGTGCGCGACAGCGCCGGCGCCGCGACGTTCCCGACTGCGCCCAAAGCAGCCCGCCTGAGGACCGGGGCACGAGCACTGGCCAGCGCCGAGAGCAGGACGGCTCCGAGGGCGAGCCAGACGACGAACCGGATCGCCCAGGCCCGTACCGGCCGCGTCTCGAGCACGGGGTCGATCACGCTGCGGTCGAACGCCGACCACAGCGAGACCCCGGCCGCGGTCGCCGCTTGAAGGACGATCGCAAACGCGGTCGTCGCGAGCCCGAGGACGACCGCGGCGAAGATGATCCGCCGAACCCTGGCAACGAACGTGTCCGAGACCTGACGCCAATCCGACCCCGGCCCGGCCTGCCGCGTGATCCCCGGGATCCAGATGACGAACAGGAACCCCGCGGCGCCGATCGCCAGCGCCATCGCCAGGTAGCCGCCGCCACGGACGAAGGCGAAGGTCGTTTCGGTCACCTCGCCGGTCGTCGCGTCGGCGTGGTCGCCCGCCGGCGCCGTCATCGCGGGGCCTTCGCCGGGAGCCGGCATTCCATGCGCCGCGTCGTCCGTATCGCGATCGCGCATCGGCGGGCGGACGGTGAACTCGGCCTGCCGGCTTACCGGGTGCCCGTCCTCGGAGATGACGCGGTAGGTGGCGACGTACGCGCCCTCGATGTCGCGGGGCAGCCGGACCGCGACCAGCTCCTCGCGTCCGTCGGGGTGGAAAGGCTCGCCGCGGTGGACGCGGCGGCCGTCGGGGTCATCGACCCGAAGCTGGGCGAAACCGGCATCGATCGACTCATCGAAGGTGAGTACGAACGCCTCGGGCGCGCGCTTCAGCGTCTGCCCGTCCGCGGGCTCCGACTTGAGCAGCGTCGCGTGACCCAACGCGGTCGCCGCGAGAACGGCGAGCGACGCCAGCGCCACAATCAGTGCGGCCGGAAGGCGGATTGCACCGCGCGTTCTCGTCGCCGAGGCTCCTTCCTCTCCTGTGTCCCGCGACGAACAAAGGCTACCGGCGGACGGCCCTAGGGAGACCGCCGCGGCCGAACCGGTCGGCTCCGCAGCGTCCCGAGCATCCGCTCGGCGATCCGGCCGCTCTCGCGTCCCCGCCTCAGATGCTGGGCGATCACCACGGTGAAGGTCGCATGGCGGCCCCGGCGGAGGACGACGAGCCGCACGCGCTGGCGAACTCCGGTCTCCTCGGCAGTCGCGCGTGCCCGCAGCTCGACCCCCTCGTAGCGGTGCTCGAATCGGCGCTCCGGGCCCGGCTCGGGGTCGCCGGCGTAGCCGCCGAGGGCAGAGAAGGCGCGGGTGGCGAAGTCGCTCGGTGACAGCTCGATCGCCTCGTCGGTGCGGTCGGGGACGATCGAGACCGCGGTCAGCCGGTCGAACGAGCGCACGAGCGTCGTGGCTCCGCGATTGCGCGCCCTCCAGCCCGGCGGCACGCCGAGCGCGAACCCCCCGGGGCGGTTGACCTGGACCCTCCAACGCGCGGGAAGCTCGGGGACCCGGTGAAGGGTCTCCGGTGGGGGTGGTGGCGGCGCGGGATCCTCGCCGTCTCCGTTCGCGTCGCCGTCGCCGCAGCCGCCGAGGGCCGCCGCGAGGCCGAGCATGAGGACGGCGACGGCTGCGCGCGGCTTCGCACCCATGCGCGCCCCCGAGGACCCGTGCGCGGACACGGGCCACTACGTCAACGCGTAGCTGAGCGAAGCATCGCTGAACGCCTCGGCGCGGAACAAGCGCCCCGACCAGGATTCGAACCTGGGGCCTACTCCTTAGGAGGGAGTCGCTCTATCCAGCTGAGCTATCGGGGCTTGGACCGAGTCTAGGGCTTGAGCAAGCCACTCTCAGCGCTCGCGGTTCGCGCGAGTGACCTGGATTTCACTCGCTTCCCACAAGGCCGACCTTGATCAGCTTCGCGGCGAGGCTTCGCCGCCTGGATGAGAACCTGGCGGGAGGCAGGTTCACGCACCGGGAGCTAGATGACCTCGCCCGCCGCTACCGCACCCTCGCGGAGACCGCTGAAAGCCGTGGGCAGCGGCGCGCTGCGCTAACGGCAGCCGATCGCTTCGAGCAAGCCGCACGCGAGCGAGTTGCCGCCGGCAGCTAGGTCCGTCAGACCTATCCCTGGTCGCGCACACCGGTCGCACGCCGACCCAGCTCAGCGGCGATCTCCTCCTGACGAGTCAACAGTGCGGCCAAGCGGCGGTCGGCTTCGTCGACCTCGTCACTTGAGTACCGCCCGAGTCCCCTCCGCCCCAGCGGGATCCAGCAGCTGCTGCTCTCCCCAGCGCTCGCCCAGCGATCGTGCCCGCCGGGTCGCTGAAGGAGCATCGGAAAACACGATTCGGACCGATCCATCAAGCAGGGCACGACTGCGTTCGGTCATCACAGCCGAGATCGATCAGGATGCGATGCTGGGTGAAGACCGCGGCGTGCGCGATGCCGATGACCTCCACCATCGACTCGATCCGGCTGAGAGGATCATCGGGAGGCTGAGGCACGGTCGGCCGAGTCTGCCGCTCGTCCCGGCGGCGCCGTTGATCTTCACGAGCCCCGCCCCCTCGACCACACCGGTTCTGCTCGGTAGCTCCACGTCGCGCGGAGGAGGCGCGAGCACGGCGCCGACGTCGACGACTGCCCCTCGTCCAGAGCGGGAGTCTCCCGGACTCGATGTGCGACGCTCGCAAACCACACGCGAAAGCAGAAGCCGTGGTTCTTCGGTCGGTGCGCTTCCGGGGCGGAAGCGATAGCGCCTGGCGACACCGGGCCCGACCTGTCGCTCGGGGGACTACGCGGAAGCTTTCACACCGAGCGACCTCAGCGACGGCGGACGGAAGCGTCGGACGGCAGTAGCCACGGAGGCGAATAGACCGCGCGTATACCGCCCTGTCTGAGCCTGGTGGGCGAGAGAGATCGCCGCGGGTGGTCTCGCGAAAACGAAAAGGAGCGCAAGATGACGCGCACAAACACCATCCTCGGCCTCGTCCTCGCGATGACCGCGGCCGCCGTGGTCGCGGCGCCCGCGGCGGCGTCCGACGGGTACCGCTCGGTCGACTCGATCGTCGCTGGCGCCGGCGCCCAGTCGGCCACACCGAGCGGCGACGTGAGCTCGGCGAAGCCGCTGCTCGCCGGCTCGAGCGATCGTCCCTCCGCGCCGATTGGCGGGAGCGCCTACCGCTCGCCGGACTCGATCGTCGCCACCGCCGACCCCCGGCAGCCCTCGGCGGCGCCGAGCGGCGGCCGCGGCTACGTCGACGCCTTCGTCCGCGAGGGTGGATCGCGGCTGCACCCGGCCACCGCCTCGCCGGTGAGCGTGGTCGAGGTCCGAAGCGGCGACGGGTTCCACTGGCTCGACGCCCTGATCGGCGCCCTGATCGCCTCCGGCCTGCTGCTGATCGGTGTCGCGGCCGCGCGCTCGGTCGTGCGTCACCGGCGGATCACCGCCGAGTCGCGCGCCTGAGCCACAGGGTTCGCTGCGCGGCCGTCCAGGGGGCCGGCGCCTTGGCGCCGGCCTCCTGGCGTGTTCGCGGGGCAGCGACGCCCGCCCGGGCGTTTGGAGGTCCCGCGGAGCGGTGCTACCGTAGCCACAGCGGACCCACGCACTGGAAGCTGGGTCAAAGTGCCACTCGAGATCAGATTGCTGGGCGGCGTCGACGCCCTCGCCGATGGCGAGCCGCTGCCTCTGGGAGGCCGAAAGCAGCGCGCTGTGCTGGCGATGCTCGCCCTGTCGGCTAACCGCACCGTCGCCGCCGAGGAGCTGATCGACGGCCTGTGGGGCGATCACCCCCCGGCGAGCGCCGCCAAGAACGTCCAGCTCTACGTCTCGCGACTGCGCAGGGTGCTGGGGGGGAACGGCGAGGAGGCCCGGATCGAAACCCACGGTCGCGGCTACGCCCTCGAGGTCCCCGCCGACGCGGTCGACGCGCTGCGCTTCGAGCGCCTCGTCGAGCGCGCCCGCCGCGAGGCCGATGAGGGGATCACGGACGGGGCGCTCCAGAGCGCGCCCGAGCTCTGGCGCGGAGCGCCCCTGGCGGACGTCGCCTCCGAGCCCTTCGCCGCCGCCGAGATCCGCCACCTCGAGGAGCTTCACCTGCAGGCGATCGAGCTCCGGATCGACGCCGAGCTCGCCGCCGGGTGTCACGGCGAAGCGCTCGGCGAGCTCGCCTCCCTGATCGCCGCCCATCCCCTCAACGAGCGCTTTCACGCCCAGCGGATGCTGGCCCTCTACCGGGTGGGGCGCCAGTCGGAGGCCATCGAGGCCTATCGGGAGGCGAGCCGAGCACTGATCGCGGAGATCGGGACCGGCCCGGGCCCCGAGCTGCGCGAGCTCCAGGAGGCCATCCTGCGGCAGGACCCCGGCCTCGAGGCCCGACCCCCGCCGCAGGAGCTCCCGCCCCAGCTCGAGGGCGGATCGCCGCTCCTTGCCGGGCGCGAGCGCGAGCTGCGCTGGCTTCGCAGACGCTGGCAGGAGGCGGCCCCAGGGCCCGCCCGGATCGCCCTCCTCTCGGGCCCGGCGGGGATCGGTAAGACCCGCCTCGCCGCCGAGCTCGCCGCCGAGCTTCGGCGACGCGGGACGGCGGTCCTCTACGCCGCCGGCTCGGGGGCTCCGGACGCCGCCCGCAAGGCCGTCCGCGAGGCGACCGAGACCGAGCGCCCCGCTCTCCTCGTCGTTGACGACGCCGACGACGCCGCTACCGCCGTGCTCGAGGCCGCCGCCGCCCTCGCCGACGAGCCCCGAAGCTCGCCGCTGCTCATCCTCGTCCTCCACCAAGACGAGCAGGCCCCGCCGATGTTCGCCGCGCTCGAGGGCGCCGGGGTGGCCCAGAGACTGGCCCTCCGTCCCCTCCAGGTCGAGGCTGCCGCCGAGATCGCCGCCCTCTACGCGCCCGCCGACGACGAGGCGATGCCGCTCGAGACGCTGATCGCCGAGAGCGACGCGGTGCCGCTCAGGGTCCACCGGGCGGCGAGCGAGTGGGCGCAGGCGCATGCCGCCGAGCAGCTCGAGGCGGCGGTCGGCGATGCCGCCACCGGCCAACGTGGCCTGCGCGCCGCCCGGGCGAAGGTGGCCGGAGGGGTCGCCGACCTGCAGGTCGCCCGCGAGCGAACCAGCCTCTACGTCGTCGAGGAGGCCGTCGGTCCGTCCGCGCCGGAGGCCTGCCCGTTCCGCGGCCTCGCCCCCTTCGACTCCGCCCACGCTGAGTACTTCTTCGGCCGCGAGCGCCTCGTCGCCACCCTCGTCGCCCGCCTCGTCGGCTCCACCCTGCTTGCCGTTGTCGGACCCTCAGGGAGCGGCAAGTCCTCGGCGATCAAGGCGGGGCTCATGCCCGCGCTCGCCGAAGGAGTCCTCCCCGGCTCGGAGCGCTGGCGGCAGGTCGTGATGAGGCCTGGCGAGCATCCGCTCGGCGAGCTTCGCCGCGCCCTCGCCCGCGTCGCGCCCGGTGCGTCAGGCGTGATCGAGCCCGACGGCGACGATCCCCTCGCCGCCCTCGACTCGCTCCCCGCCGAGGAGCGATTGGTGCTCGCCGTCGATCAGCTTGAGGAGATCTTCACCGCCTGCCGCGAGGAGCCAGAACGTGCCGCGTTCTGCGCGGCGCTGGTCGCCGCCGCCGCCGACCCCGACCAGCGCGTGGTCGTGGTGGCGGGCATCCGGGCCGACTTCTACGGCCGCTGTGCTACATACCCCAAGCTCGCGGACCGGATGAGCGCCAACAACGTCCTCGTCGGCCCGCTGCGCCGCGACGAGCTTCGCCGGTCGATCGAGCTCCCCGCCAGGCGAGCCGGTCTGCGGGTCGAGCCGGAGCTCATCGCGGCGCTCGTCGGCGACGTCGCCGAGGAGCCCGGCGGCCTGCCGCTGCTCTCGACGACCCTGGTCGAGCTCTGGGAGGAGCGCGACGGCCGCACCCTGCACCGCGCCGCATACGATCGAAGCGGCGGGCTGAGCGGCGCGGTGGCCCGGCTCGCCGAGCGCGCCTACCGGCGCCTCACCGCCCCCCAGCGCGACCGCGCCCGGACGATCCTCCTCCGTCTCGCCGACGCCGAGGCCCCGACGCCGGTGAGGCGACGGGTCCCGCTTTCCGAGCTCGAGGCCGAGCGCGACGATGACCGCGCCACCGCCCTCGCCGTCTTGACCGAGAGCCGCCTCGTGACCGTCGACGAGGGCGCGGTCGAGGTCGCCCACGAGGCGCTGCTCTCCGAGTGGCCGCGGCTTCGCGACTGGCTCGCCGCCGACGTCGAGGGCCGGCGCCTTCACCAGCATCTGGTCCGGGCCGCCGCCGAGTGGCAGCGCTCCGGGCGCGAGCCGGCGGAGCTTTACCGCGGCGCCCGCCTCGCCTCGGCCCTCGACTGGGCGGAGGCCCACGACCCCGACCTCAACGAGCGCGAGCGCGACTTCCTCGACGAGAGTCGGGCGGCGAGCGAGCGCGAGGCGGAGCGCCAGCGGCGCACCAACCGGCGCCTCAGCGCGCTGCTCGCCGGGGTCGGCGTGCTGTTGGTCCTCGCCGCTGTCGCCGGGCTGATCGCCCGCGCCCAGCGCCAGGAGGCGCGCGACGCGGCGACGGCGGAGGCGGCGCAGCGGCTCGGCGCGCAGGCGCTCACCGAGGACCGGCTCGACCGTGCGCTGCGGCTCGCCGCCGCTGGCGCGGCCCTGGACGACTCCCTCGCCACTCGCTCCAGCCTGCTGTCGACCCTGCTTCGCAGCCCCGCCGCAATCGGCGTATTTAGCGACGACAAGGAGTTCGGCGCGAGCGCGCTCAGCCCGGACGGGCGGACCCTCGCACTGGGAGCCGCAGACGGCACCGTGCAGCTGTACGACACCGAGACGATGGAGCCGATCGGAGATCACCGCGCGCGGGGCCCGGTCTGGGTCCTCGACTTCGACCCCCGGGGCGAGTCCCTCGCCCTCTCGGCGAGCGTGGGGCCGGACATCTTCAGGGGATCCATTCAGGTCCTAGACGCGGAGACGGCGCGCCTGCGCGAGTCGATCCCGCTTGGCCACCATCCGCTGGCGTCTGGGCCAGGCTTGGGGTACTTCCCCGGGGTGGCGTACGCCCCCGACGGGCGGAGCCTGATCGCGGTCTACAGCACGGGTGACACCGACTACTCGGTGCCCTTGTTCGTGCGCCGCTTCGACCCGCGCGACGGCGCTCCGCTGAGCAAGGCCGTCCGCGTCGCTCCCCGCTCCAGCAGCACACCGCAGCGCATGACCCCGGACGGGCGACTGATCGTCACGACGGATCGCGCGACGCACGCAGTCGATGCCGAGACGCTGCGCGTGGTCCGCACCTATGGCCTGGGCGGACCCTCGGCCGAACTCAGCGCAGACGGCAGCACACTCGCGACCGAGACGACGGATGGCGCCCTTCGTTTGCTCGACCTCGCCACCGGACAGGTGCGAACGCTGGCCGGCCGGCAGGACCCTGAGTCCGGCCAGGGGATCGGCGCCTTCAGCCCAGACGGTCGCACGCTTGCTACCTGGGCTGAGGACGAGACGGTGGTCCTGTGGGATGTCGCGCGCGGAGTCCCGATCGAGACGCTTGCGGGATCTCCGGGTAACGCGGCCGTATTCAGCTCCGATGGTCGCACCCTCTACACCGCGGGGCTCGACGGTCTGACCATCTGGGACATCGCCGGGGGCCGGCGGCTCGGGCACCCGTTCACCACCGGCCTGAGAACGATCCGTGAGGATGCCTACCCGCCCGCGTTCACGCTCAGCCCCGACGGCCGGACGCTCGCGGTCGCGAGGCTTGACGGCACCGTGGAGCTGATCGATGCCGAAACGCTGCGGCGCCGCGCGGTCTTCGAAGCCTTCGAGGAGACGCCCGCGACCGCGATCGAGTACTCGCCGGACGGCCAGCGGCTCGCGGTGGCTGGCGGGCGGGGGCTGATCGGCCTCTGGGACTCCGGCTCGGGACGCCGGATCGGGGCGCTGCTCGACGCCCCTCAGGGAGCGTGCGCCGATCCAAGCGCAACGTTCACGATGCCTCGCTGCTATGAGGGGACGATCCAGGGGGCGCTTGCGTTCGCCGGGGACGATCTGCTCGCGGCGGCAAACATCCGAGGGGAGCTCCGGATCTGGGATCTCGACGACCGCGAGCCACTGCACCCGCCCCTGCGCTTGCCGCCATTCGTGCTCGAGCTGGCGTTCAGCCCCGACCGCACACAGATCGCCGTCCCCTTCGGCTACAACAATCGCGGCCCGGACGGCCTCGAGGTTCGCAACGTTGTCAGCGGCGAACGGGTTGCCCGCCTCAGAACGGACGAGGAGGTCCGGTCGGTCGCGTTCTCGCCGAATGGCGGCCGGCTCGTTGGCGGGCAGGTGGATGGCACCGTCGTCGTCTGGGCGACGGATGACTGGCAACAGGTCGGGCGGCCGCTGTCCGTCGGGCGCGGCTTCGTGCTCGGCCTGGACTTCTCCCCGGACGGCGAGACCCTGGCCGCGTCGAACTTCGACGGCACCGTCGCGCTCTGGGACCCCGAGGCGCCGGAGCCGATCGGGTCCCCGCTGCCGGGCCCGGCCGATTGGGTGACCGCGCGATTCACGCCGGACGGCCGGCGCCTGTTCGTCGTCTACGAGAACGGACCCGCGTTCCGCTGGGAGGTCGATCCTGCCGTCTGGCGGGCTCACGCCTGCGCCATCGCCGGCGGCGGCCTCACTCCCGGGGAGTGGGAGGAGGTCGTGCCCGAGCAGGACTACGTCTCCGCCTGCCCCTCCGGCTGACCGAGTCGCCTTTCTTCCGCACCTGGACCGCGCGTAGACCGAGCCCATGCCGCCCTGTGTCAGAGCTCCACGCTGTCAATCGCCTTGAGCCTGGCTCTTTCCTCTTGCTGATTTGCGAGCGTGTGCAACGCCCATTCGCACTCCCGCAACGGACGCGGGGCAGGCGCACCAGGTGGCGGAGCCACGGCGCCCACACATCGCACGAAGCGGGAGCGGGGATCTGCGCGCGTCGGGTGCGGGCCTGTTCCGGTTACGTCCCGGGGCAGCGGCCTATTGGCCGCGGCTCGCCGCGCGGGCGGCGCGCGCCTCGGCATGGGCGTCATCTGGCGCACCGTGAGTCGGCCTCCCTCGGCACAGGTTTACTTCCCCCTGGTAATGACGGTCCACCTCATATGTCGGCACCGCGGCCGCGTTGCGCCAATCTCAACTGCCGTGCCCGCGTAGATGCCGGCACGACTCCTCGTCGCGCATTGGAGGCGCGCGCAACACTGAGTAGCAGTTCTGCTACCGTGCTCCCTGATGACGACGATCCCGCAGAAGGAACTGCGCAACAACGTCGCCGAGGTGCTGCGGCGGGCCGAAGCGGGTGAAGAGTTCACGATCACCGTCTCGGGCCGGCCGGTCGCCCAACTCGGGCCCGCCAGCAAGCGCCGGTGGGTGAGTGGCCGTGAGCTCGGAGACGTCTTCCGGACGCCGGCGCCGAAGACGCTCGAGGAGGATCTCGAGCGCTTTCCCGCCGAGCTCCTCGACCCGTCTGCGTGACTCGGGTTCTGCTCGATACCTCGGTTCTGATCGCCGCCACCGATCCGGGCGAGCTCGAGGGGGCGATCAGCGCCGCGTCGCTCGCCGAGCTTCATTTCGGATCGCTCCTCGCCACCGACTCCGACGAGCGTTCCCGCCGAGCCCAACGGCTCGGGGTGATCGAGGCGACCTTCGAGCCGATCCCGATCGACTCACGCGTGGCACGCGAGTGGGGGCGGCTCGCGGCGGCGGTCGCCGAGCGTGGCGGACGGCCGCGCCGCCGTGCGATCGACCTCGCGGTCGCCGCGACCGCAAACGTCCATGATGTGCCGCTGCTCACGGCGGACACCGCGGACTTCGCGATCATCGACGACCTCGTCCAGATCACGGCACTCGGCTAATCGCGTCCGCTCGTCGCGCGTTGCAGGCGCGACCCCAAGTGCGAGTCCGCGACGCCACCGCGATCGGGTCGAGTTTGTCGCGCGCGAGCTCGTCGGCCGCGGCCTCGATGGCGTGCGGCTTGCGATCTCCGACGAGCACCGCGGGCTCAAGGCGGCGATCACCCGGATCCTCGGCTGCCCGTGGCAGCGCTGCACGGCCCCTTCGTCCGCAACATGCGCGGCCACTGCCGCCGCTCCGAACAGGGCCTCGTCGCCGCGGCGCTGCGGGAGGTCTTCGACGCCCCCTCTCGCAAGAGCAGGCGAAGACGAGGGCGGGCGAGGTGCTGGAGCGCTTTCGTGAGTCGGTGCCGAAGGTGGCCGAGCTCTTCGAGGCCGCCGAGGAGGACCTGCTCGCCTTCTACCGCTTCCCCGCCGCCCACTGGCCCAAGCTCCGCTCGAGCGCGTCAACAAGGAGATCGGCCGCCGGTCGGACGTCGTCGGGATCTTCCCCAACGACGCCGCGGCGATCCGGCTCGCCGGCGCGCTCCTGATCGAGCAGAGACGAGTGGTTGGTCGGGCGCCGTTACCTGTCGGTCGAGTCGCTTGCCCTGGTCCTCGAGGACCAGGGCGATGACCAGCGAGAGGAGGTGTCGCAGCTACCAACGCTCGCTGAGCCGATGAGTCGGTTACACCACTACGTCCGACTTGACTGGCGCCGTCAGCCCTGAGGAACCGCTTGCCCATGCGGTTTCGAGTCGTTGGATCGCCACCCTTCGGAGGGAGTCGCGCTATCCAGCTGAGCTATCGGGGCCGAGGCCGAGTCTAGGGCTTGAGGAGGCCAGCTCTGTCGGCGAGATCCGACTCTCGGCTCGCAGCCATAGCATTTCGCGCCAACCGCTGGCGAGGGTCAAGCCGCGGCTCCTCTCCAGGGGGCCGGCGAGGCGAAGCGGTCGGAACGGGAGCACGAGAGTTTCGACCGCGACCGCCAGGGGTACGCCTTGCCAGTAGAGGTGTCGTCGAAGGACGGTGGAACATGAAGCGAGTGCTCATCGGGGCAGCGATCATGGCGCTGGTCCTCGCCGGCGCGAGCGTGGCCAGGGCGGACCACACCCATGTGCTGATCCTGCCGAGCGGCAAGTGCGCGATCCTCGCCGCCAACGGGAACGAGAAGTACCAGGTACTGCCGGAGGTGCTGTTCGCGAACAACCCGAACGTCGATGCCGACGACGTGGCCGGGGGACTCGAGAACCTGCCGATGAATCGCAGGCATCCCCTCCACGTGCTCGTGCACCTCGGCGTTCCCGGCGCTGACGGAGACATCGCCGTGCTCGGCTCCCCCGAGGACCCGTGCGCGGACACGGGCAACTACGTCAACGGGTAGCCGAGCGAAGCACATCCCGCTGCGCTCGACGGCCTGCGTCATACGGCCGGCCGCCTGCTCCTCGTGCGCAGGCGATTGGCATCACCGGGTGCGAGAATCGTCGCTCGAGATGGCAACCGCGATCCGGAGGTGCGGGCCCGAGGACGTCGAGCTGATCGCGGGCCTCGGTGCCTCCACGTTCCGACAGACCTACGCCGCCGACGTCGACGCCGAAGAGCTCGGCCGCCACCTCGCCGACGCATTCGCCGCCGAGGCGGTGAAGGGGGAGCTCTCCAACTCCGAGTCGACCCTCTACGTCGCCGAGGTCGACGGCGAGCCGGCGGGCTTCGTCAAGCTCAACGTCGGGGCGGCGCAGACCGAGCAGCCGAACGAGGGCGGGCTCGAGATTGAGTCGCTCTACGTCGCGCGGGCGTTCCAGGGTCTGGGGATCGGGCGACTGCTCCTCGACCGGGCACTCGCGGACGCTGCTGCCGCGGGCGCCGAGTACGTCTGGCTGGGAGTCTGGGAACGCAACCGGAAGGCGCATGCGTTCTGGTCGCACGTGGGGTTCGTCGAGTACGGCAGCCATCCGTTCACGTTCGGTCGGATCGAGCACACCGACCTGTTGATGCGCCGCGAGCTCGACTGAGGGCCTGCGGACTCAGCCCTGCTCGCCGTACATCTCGGCGACCATGAACGCGAGGTCGAGCGCCTGGCGGCGGTTCAGCCGCGGGTCGCAGGCGGTCTCGTAGCGCTGATGGAGGTCGTCCTCGACGACCGCGTGGCCGCCGCCGATGCACTCGGTGACGTCGTCGCCGGTGAACTCGACGTGGATCCCGCCCGGGTGGGTGCCGAGCGCGCGATGGACCTCGAAGAAGCCGGCGACCTCGTCGAGGACGTGGTCGAGGCGGCGGGTCTTGTGCCCGCTCGGCGCCTCGAAGGTGTTGCCGTGCATCGGGTCGCAAACCCAGGCGACCGGCGAGCCGCCCTCGGTGACCTTCTCGACCAGCGGCGGGAGGACGTCGCGGATCTTCGTCGCACCGATCCGGGTGATGAAAGTGAGCCGGCCCGGCTCGCCTTCGGGGTTGAGCCGCTCGATCAGCGCCAGGGCATCGTCGGGCGATGTCGTCGGGCCGAGCTTGACGGCGACCGGATTGTGGACCCGGCGGGCGAACTCGACGTGGGCGCCGTCGAGGTCGCGGGTGCGTTCGCCGATCCAGATCAGGTGGGCCGAGGTGTCGTACGGCATCCCGCTCAGGCTGTCGATCCTGGTCAGCGCCCGCTCGTACTCGAGCAGCAGCGCCTCGTGGCTCGAGTAGAGCTCGACCCCGTGGAGCTCCTCGGTGTCGGCGCCGCACGCCTTCATGAACGCGAGCGCGCGGTCGATCTCGCCGGCGAGCCGCTCGTAGCGCTGCCCGGCGGGGCTCTGGGCGACGAAGTCCTTGTTCCAGGCATGCGCCTCGTGCAGGTCGGCGTAGCCGCCGGTCGCAAACGCCCGGCAGAGGTTCAGCGTCACCGCGGCGCTGTGGTAAGCGCGCAGCAGCCGTTGCGGATCGGGTCGGCGGGCCTCCGGCGTGAACTCGAAGCCATTGACCGCGTCGCCGCGGTAGGCGGGGAGCTCGACGCCGTCGCGGGTCTCGGTCGGGCGCGACCGGGGCTTCGCGAACTGGCCCGCCATCCGGCCGATCTTCACCACCGGGACGCTCGCCGCGTAGGTCAGGACCAGCGCCATCTGGAGCAGGGTCTCGAGCTTGTCGCGGACCGCCTGC
>DATHVI010000074.1:0-2904 GCA_035461385.1 Solirubrobacterales bacterium | reverse complement strand
CGGTCGAGCAGCGCCGCGATCTCCTCGAGCCCGAACCCGAGCTCGCGGTAGGTGAGGATCTCGCGCAGCCGCCCGACGTCGCCGGGCCCGTAGAGGCGGTAGCCCGACTTCGATCGCTCGCTCGGCGCGAGCAGCCCGATCTCGTCGTAGTGGTGGAGGGTGCGGACCGTGATCCCGGCCAGCGCCGCGAGCCGGCCGACAGTGTAGGTCGTCGCGTCTTCGTTCATCGAGGCCACCGTAGAGCCTCACGTTAGGTGAGGGTCAAGGGCGGCCGTCCAGTCCGACGCTCTCCTGGGTCCGGTTCTCGAGCCGCCCCTTCGGCCGTTTCGGCTTCGGGGCGACGGAGTCACCGCAAATTGCGTGTTCCCGTGATGCGGGAGCGGGTCGGGTTCTCGCAAATAGCGTCGATCGCAGACGCCCCGGCCTCGTGACGGCTCATACGATCGGCTCCCCAAGCGTGCGAGGGAGGCCCCAGGGGTCGAGGGATGAACGGAGCACGGATCGGCGTACGGGAGCGAGTGGCGTCAATCGCGGATCGCGGGCCGAGCCCGCCGCCGCGGGGGGCGTCGCAAGCCCCTCCGGGGTTGTCGGTGACAGGTCGATGAGGCCGGTCAGCACGCCCACCCCGCAGGCCGCCGGGCCCGCCGCAAGCGCCGGGGGTCGTCCGGGCGCCGACTGGTCCGAGCGCGCCGGCCGCCTCTACACCGAGCTCGAAGCGCCCGCGCGGGCGATGGTCCGGCGCGCGTACGGCCGCGGGTTCTCCGACGACGAGGTCGACGACATCTACTCGGGGGCCTGGGTCGGGACGCTGCGGGCGCTCGGGCGCCGCCACGCCGAGATGACCGACGAGGAGATCGGCCGCTACCTCCTCGCTGCGGTCGCCAATCACGCCAGCAAGGAGCTGCGGCGGCGGCGTCGCAAGCCGACCGCTCCGCTCGAGCTCGTCGACGCCGTCCCCGACGACTCCGACGGCCCGGCCGAGCGGGCGGTCGGCGCCGAGCGCTCCCGGATCACGCGCGATCTGCTCGCTTCGCTCCCGCCGAGGCGGCGGGCGGTGATGTACTTGCGCTACGGCTGGGGCCTCGAGCCGAGCCAGGTCCGGGAGCTGATCGACGGGCTCTCCCCGCGCGCGTACCGAAAGGAGATCACCCGCGGCATCGACGAGCTGACCGATCGGATGCGGCGGTTCGAGCGCGGCGAGTGGTGCGACGAGCGCGAGCCGCTGCTGAAGGCCTATGCGTCGGGGCTCGCGGACGCCGAGGAGCGCCGGCAGGCGCAGGCCCATCTCTCCCATTGCACCGAGTGCGCCGATTTCGTCTCCCGCCTCAGCGGCCACCTCCACGACCTCGGCGCGGCGATCTCGCTTCCCGTCGCCTTCGACGCGATCGACGGCGGCGTCTCGCTCGACGACCGCCTCGGCGACCTCGGCGAGCGGGCCCGGGACGCGGCCGGCGGGGTGCTCGCCCGCGGCGGCGAGGCGGGGGCCGATCCCGCTGGGCAGGTGCTGGCCGCCGGGGGAAGCCGCGGCGCTGGGGCGACGCTCGGCGCCGGCCTGCTCGCAAAGCTCGGCGGGCTTGGCGGGACGGCGGGGAAGATCGCCGTTGCCTGCCTCGGAGGCGGCGCGGCCGCGACGGCCTGCGTGAGCGCAGGCGTGATCCCTGCCGTCGTCTCCGAGGGTGGCGCCGACCGGGTGCGCTCCGCATCGCCTGATCCACGCCACCGCGCGGCCGACTCGCGAAACCGACTGCCGATCGACGCGCAGGTTCCGCGGCCCGAGCCGAAGCAGGAGGCGCCGGCGCCTCCGAGTCGCGAGGCCCAGCCGCCCGAGCCGGAGCCCGAGCCGGAACCGGAGCCTCCGCCGGCGCCGGCCCCGGATCCGGTCGCGCCGAGCACCCCGCCCGTCGAGGAGGAGTTCGGCGTCGCGGCAGCCGCGGGCGGCGGCGGGGGCGGCGGGAGCACGGCGGGCTCGGGATCGGGCGGTGGCGGTGGAAGCGGCGGCGCGGTGCGGAGGGAGTTCATGCCGTGAGTCGCCGCGGGTGGTGCCTACCGATCGCGCTGCTCGCGTTCGCGGCGATCTCCGACTCGGCCCCGGCCGCCGGCGGCACCTACGTCGTCGTCCAGTGCGCCGCGGAGAACCGTGGCGACGAGGCGGTCGCGGCGGCGCCGTTCGCCTACCACACCAGTCGGCGCTGCGACTCGTCCCAGGACGATAACGCCCTGCGAATCGACAACGTCGCCGCGGCGCAGCAGGGACGGATGGGGCTCTTCTCCTGGAAGGCGCCCCCGGACACCGGCATCGTCAGGATCGCGGTCGGCGCGCGGCTCCGCCGCGAAAAGGGCCATCGCGCGATGCTGGTGATGACCGACGCGGACGGACGCGAGACCCATCGGGTCGCGGTCGGCGATCGGGAGCCGACGGTGTGGCGCCAGCGGACCTGGTCAGGCGCCCCGCAGCGCGGCTTCTCGGCCCGGCTGCCATGCATGGCGAGCGGCGGCTGCGCGCAGTCGAACCTCGCGAAGACGTACGTCCGGAACGTACGGTTGACGCTGGTGGACCAGGCGGATCCGGAGGTGACCCTGAGCGGGAGTTTGTTCGGGTCGGGTTGGCATCGAGGGGACCGGATGTTGTCGTCGGAGTTCACCGACCACGGCAGCGGTCTCGCGGATGTCCTCGTCCGAGTGAATGGAGTGCTCTTCCGGCGCGGAGCGCTGTCGTGCCTGCGCGCCCCGAGCGGAGAGCTGGCGACTCACCTCGTTCCATGCGCAGAGACCGCGGCGACTGGGACCGTTCTCGCAGACACGACAGGTCCTCCGTTCCTTGATGGAGTCAACATCGTCCGCTCCTGTTCGACCGACTTTGCCGGGAATCAGAATTGCGAATCGCGCGTCATCTGGACCGATAAC
>DATHVI010000073.1:0-2674 GCA_035461385.1 Solirubrobacterales bacterium | reverse complement strand
CACAGCCCGCCTCGAGCAGCTCACCGAGACGATCGCCGCCGCCGCCGAGCGGCTCGTCCCCCGCTTCCCCCACCAGGAGGAGTACATCGTCGCGCTGGCCGCCGACCTCCGCGACTGGGCCCGCGCCGGCTTCCCGAAGCCCGACTTCATCCGCTCCACCGACGCCTTCCGGCCGGAGCGCGACCGCCGCGACGGGATCGAGCACCTCGCCGTCTTCCCGATGTACAAGCAGAACGCCTCCCGCGACACCTGCCTCGAGGCCCTGATCGTCCGCGTCCCGTGGCCCGATTTCGTCGCCGAGCTCGAGCGCGACCGCTACGACAACGCCAAGTACGTCCCCGTCACGTTCGTCGACTACACCGCCGGCTACGACTCCGAGTGCGCCGTCCTGTTCCCGGAGACGTTCTCCACCGCCGAGCGCCCCCCGAGCCACTTCGGCGCCATCTTCTGCGACCGCGAGGCCGAGCGCCTGCGCCGCGTCGCCGGCCGCGCCGCCGAGGTCCTCCACCTCAACCTGCCCCCGGACGCCGCCTGCCTGCTCGCCTCGCCGGAGCTGTCGCGCAACGCGTACATCGTCTGGGACCTGATCCACGACCGCACCCACATGCACGGCGATCTCCCCTTCGACCCGTTCATGATCCGCCAGCGCAGTCCCTACTGGATGTACTCGCTCGAGGAGCTGCGCTGCGACCTCACCGCCTTCGCCGAGGCGATGAAGCTCGAAGCGGAGGGCCACTCCTACGCCCGCCACGTCCAGTACGCCATCCTCTTCGACCGCCTGTTCCGCTTCCCCGTCACCGGCTCGCGCGTTCGCAACTACGACGGGCTCGGCGGCCAGCTCCTGTTCGCGTTCCTGCACCGCGAGGGCTACCTCCACTGGACCGACAACCGGCTCACGATCGAGTGGGAGCGCGTCGCCGACGGCGTCGCCGCCCTGCGCGAGCGCGTCCAGGACCTCTACCACTCCGGCATCGACCGCTCCAAGGTCGCGCAGTGGGCCGCCGCCCACGACCTCGTCGCCGCCTACGTCCCGGCCGCCGAGGGCTCGCGGTGGGCGAAGGAGAACCGCGACCTCCCCGAGGTCGACGAGCCCAAGCAGCTTGTCGACCTGGTCAGGGACGACGAGTTCCCGCTCAGCCTCTTCTACACCTCCCTGCAGCCGAAGCTCGAGCCCGTGCTGGCGCGCCCGGAGGGCTCGATCTGATCGCGACGGGCCGCGCCGAGCCGGTAACAATCACGGCGTGACCGAGCACCCGCGCGGCTTCGCCTCCGACAACTTCGCCGGCGCCCACCCCGACGTGCTCGACGCGATCGCCGCCGCCAACGACGGCCACGTGCCCGCGTACGGCGACGACCCGTACACCGCCGCGGCCGAGCGCCGCCTCCGCGACCACTTCGGCGACGACACCCGCCCCTTCCTCGTCTTCAACGGCTCCGCGGCGAATGTGCTCTCCCTGATCGCCGTCGCCCGGCCCTTCGAGGCCGTCGTCTGCCCCGAGACCGCGCACATGAACGTCGACGAGTGCGGCGCCCCCGAGCGGATCGCCGGCGTCAAGCTCTACACGGTCGCCGCGCCGGGCGGCAAGCTCACCCCCGCGCTCGTCGACGCCCGCCTGCGCTCGATCCGGATCGGCGACCAGCACGCCGCCCAGCCGCGCGTCGTCTCGATCTCCAACGCCACCGAGCTCGGCACCGTGTACGCGCCCGCCGAGACCCGCGCCCTCGCCGAGCTCGCCCACGAGCGCGGCATGCTCCTGCACGTCGACGGCGCCCGGCTCGCCAACGCCGCCGCCTGCCTCGATGTCCCGCTCCGCGACCTCGCCACCGACGCCGGCGCCGACGTCGTCTCCTTCGGCGGCACCAAGAACGGGCTCGTGCTCGGCGAGGCGGTCGTCTTCTGCGACCCCGCGCTCGCCGACGGCTTCGAGTACGTCCGCAAGCAGTCCCTCCAGCTCGCCTCCAAGATGCGGTTCGTCGCCGCCCAGCTCGACGCCCTACTTCGCGACGACCTGTGGCGGCGCAACGCCTCCCACGCGAACGCAATGGCCGGGCGGCTCGCGCACGCCGTCAAGGAGATCCCCGGGGTCCGCATCACGGAGCGCGTCGAGTCGAACGCCGTCTTCGCGATCATCCCGGTCGCCGCCCGCGAGCGACTGCTCGCGGCGTGGCCGGGCGAGCTCCCCTTCCACCTCTGGAACGCCGACAGCGGCGAGGTCCGCTGGATGACCGCCTGGGACACGACGGAGCAGGACGTCGACGAGTTCGCCGCCGCGATCGCCGCCGCCGTCGCCGGACGGTGATCCAGGACCGGATCGAGCAGGGCATGCGCGCCCAACTCGCCCTGCGCCGCCAGATGCTCGACGGCGGCACGAGGCCGCTCGGGTGGAAGGTCGCTTTCAACATCCCCCCGGTCCAGGAGCTGCTCGGGATCGACAGGCCGTTGGCAGGCTTTCTGACGACGGACGGGCTGGCGGAGGACGGCGGGACGTGGCCGACCCGCGGCGAGCCGCTCGTCGCCGAGCCCGAGGTCGCGGTCGAGATCGGCGCCGACGGCCGCTCGATCGCCGCGCTCCTGCCCGCGATCGAGGTCTCCGACCCTCCCGACCTCGCGCTCTCCGTCGACGCGATGCTCGCCGGCAACGTCTTCCATCGCGCGGTCGCGTTCGGCCCGCGG
>DATHVI010000072.1:0-9999 GCA_035461385.1 Solirubrobacterales bacterium | reverse complement strand
GCTACTCGATCCGCGCCGGCGAGCGGCGACGGCTGCGCTTCCGCCTCCGCCGGCCGGCGCTTCGCCGGCTCGCGCGCGCCGGCTCGCTGACCCGCCGGGTCGAGGCCCGAAACCGCGACGGCGCCGGCGGCGCGACGGCCCGCGAGCGGATCACGTTGCGGCGCGCCCGCTGAGCGACGCGCGAGGCGATCTCGTCGCGTGTCACCCTTGCCCGGTGGCTGAGGACGAGGTCCGCTGGTGGGCGCTTCGGCGGGCGCAGAACCGCAAGCCCGCGACGTACCGCTGCCCGCTCTGCGGCAACCACCTTCCCGCCCTCTCCGAGCACGTCCTGATCGCCCCCGAGGGCGACGCGTCGCGGCGGCGCCACGCCCACACCGAGTGCGTGCTCGCCGCCCGCAGGGCCGACAGGCTGCCGACCCTCGACGAGTGGCGGGCGACTCAGCCGAAGCCGCCTTCGGCCTGGCGCCGGCTGCTGGCGGGCCTCCGACGCGGCGGGTAGGCCTACCGGCAAACCGGGGGGGTGAGGCGGATTTTGTATCTCAGTGATACAAAATCCGCCTCACCGGGCGCGCGGTCCTAGCCGGGCTTCGCCGTCATCGCCCAGACCGTGGCGACGAACGCGGCGAGCAGGATCGCGACGACGACCGTCGCCGCGCGCACCACGGCAGTGCCCGGCGCGGCACCGGAGCGCCGCGCCCGGCTCACCGCGCGGCCGGAGACGACGAGCGAGACGATCAGCAGCAGCGCGCCGGTGTCGGTGGTCATGAACCCGATCCCGACCCACGCCGGCGGGTCGTCGGTGAGGCTCTGCTCGCTGACCAGCCACTGCGCCGTCACCCGGGTGACGACGAGCGCCGGCAGCGCCGCGTAGAGCAGCGAGCGGAAGCCGTGCGAGAGCGCCGCGGTCGAGGTCGCCCGCCAGGCGGGGACGAGGTGGCCGGCGGCGAGGACGAGCGCGCCGACGAGCACCATCGCGCCGAGGACGTGGAGGAACAGCGGCAGGTTCCACGCGTCGGGGCGGATCGCGGCGAGCGTGGTCATGCGCCCGGCTTCCAGATCATGTCGGCGAGCAGGAGGAGGACGAACAGCACCCGCAGCCAGTGCCAGGTCGCGATCGACGGGCCGCCCCACTCGGCGGTCAGCGCGGCGTCGATCGTCCCGTTCGCCCCCGGCGGCCCGGTCGCGAACCGCGCCCGCATGCCGAGGATCGCGATCACGACCCAGAGCCCGAGCGCGGCGAGGATCCAGCCGTCGGAGATCGAGTAGAAGCCGATGTCGAACGCGAGCCAGACGCCGAAGACGAGTGTCCCGAAGCCGCCCGCGTCCCAGAGCCGGTCGGCGGTCGCGCGGAGCGCCGGCCCCGCCGGGGCGCCGAGCGCGAACGCCGAGTAGACGACGATGCCGGCGCCGAGCGCGAACGCCGAGAGGACGTGGAGGACGAGCAGCGCCTCGGTCACGGCGCGGCAGCGTATCCCGAGCGACGGCCCGAACCCGGCCCGGGGCCTCAGCTTTCACCAGCCTACGGCGACGTCGATGCTGAAGAGCCGCTGCCGGAGCTGACCTTTCGCACCGGGTCGCCGGCGGCGACCTCGCCCGCGACGACGACGCGGGCGTTGAGGCCGCGGAGCCGGAGCGCCCGGCCGACCCTGGAGTTGACGAGCTTCAGCGCGTCGACCCCGTAGCGGCGCACGAACTTGCCGCAGCCGGTGTGCGGCTCGGCGGTGATCTCGAGCGTCGCCGAGCCGATCTCAAGCCGGGTTCCCGGCGGCAGGTTCTCCTCGCCGACGTCGAGGTCGATGTGGAGCTGGTCGCCGGCGAGCGCCCAGCGGTCGTGATCGTCGCCGCCCGAGACCAGCGCGCTGAGGCGGGCGTTCATCACCGTCACCTGCGCGTCGACGAGCGGCCGGCCGTAGTTTCGCGGGTCGCCCTCGCGGCTCCAGCGGTCGCCGACGACGCCGAGCTCGGGGTCGAGGGTGCCGCGATCGAGGATCTCGCGCTCGCCGGCCGCCGGTCGGATGACGATCAGCTCGAGCCGCCCGGCGTCGGCCGGCGCCGCGCGGACGTGGTCGAGCCCCGCCTCGAGGTCGGGGAGGGCGAGTTGGGCGACGGCCATCGGCGCGGATTCTCGCCGATCGCGCTCCCGGGGCGCCGCCCGCCGACGAACGTCGATCCGGGCACCTCCTGTGTGCGCAAGTCGACGCGCGTCACGGGAACCTGTGTCGCGAGCGTGACAGGACGGCAGCGGTGAGAGTATCGTCGCGACCGATGGACGGCGGCGGCGAGCACCCGGGTGAGCCCGAGGGCGCGGCCGCGAGCGGCGGGCGCCCCGACGCGTCGCGGCGCGAGATGCCCGACTTCGTCGCCCGCTTCGCCGGCTGGTGGGCAGATCCCGATCCCGCGACCCTCGGCGAGCTGCTCGCCGAAGACGTCGTCCTCGTCCAGCCGAATGCTTCCGACCACTCGCGGGCTCGACGCCGGCCGCGCCGCGTTCACGCGCCTGCTCGGCGCGATCCCCGACCTCCGCGCGACCGTCAACGCCTGGGCCGCGGACGGCGACCTCGTGTTCATCGACTTCACCCTCGACGGCACGATGGGCGGGCGCGAGACCGCCTGGCGCGTCGTCGATCGCTTCACCCTCGACGGCGACCGCGCCCGCGAGCGCGTCAGCTACTTCGACCCGCTCCCGCTGCTCGCCAAGGCGGCCCACCCGGCGCGGTGGCCGGCGATCGCGAAGCTGCTCGCCGCGAGCCTGCGGCGCTGAGGTGCTCGCGCGATCCCGCCGGCGCCGGCCAGGGCGCCGGGTCTGTGGGTGAGTCGCGGTCCGTTCGCGGGGCTGTGTCGAAACCGTGACGCGCCCGGGGCTCAAGCCCTCGCCGGCGTCCCGACGAGCCCGTCCCACGCGGCCATCGCGCAGTCGATCACCGCGTTCATCTCGTCGAGCGAGGCGCCGTCGCGGGCCTCGATCGAGAGGCCCTCGAGGACGGTGTTGAAGTAGGCGGCGATCGCGTCGAGGTCGGCGCCGGCGGGAACATCGCCGTCGGCGACGCCGCGCTCGAGCCGGGCGCGGTAGTCGGCGACCGTCTTGCGGCGGAAGTCGGCGAGGAACTCGGCGACGCCGTGGTTCTGCGGCCCGTGCGCGCTCGCCCCGAGGACGATCAGGCACCCGGTCGGCGTCTCGGGGTCGGCGTAGTTGGCGGCGTTGTCGCGCAGCGTCGCCTCGAACGCCGCCCGCGCCGTCGGCTCCTCGGCGAGCGCGCGCTGGGTCGCGGCGCCCTCGAGCGCGTCGTAGAGGCCGACCGCCTCGCGGAACAGCTCCTCCTTCGACCCGAACGCGGCGTAGAGGCTCGGGGCGCTGATCGCCATCGCCGCGGTGAGGTCGCTGATCGACGTCCCCTCGTAGCCGCGCTCCCAGAAGACCTCCATCGCGCGCCGCAGCGCGTCGTCGCGGTCGAAGCTGCGGGGGCGACCGCGCGTCGCCATCAGC
The DNA here is from genome assembly GCA_035461385.1 of Solirubrobacterales bacterium. Taxonomy (GTDB): domain Bacteria; phylum Actinomycetota; class Thermoleophilia; order Solirubrobacterales; family 70-9; genus DATHVI01. Next base: position 6,515 of record DATHVI010000072.1, on the reverse strand, counting down.
GCCGGCCCGATCTATCCGTAGCGATCACTACGGAAATGCTATCGTGGCGATTCTGTATCGCTCATTACAGAAATGACTCGAAGGAGGCGGCACGGTGACGGGAACGACGAACGGAGCGGGGCTCGACGGCAGGGCGGCGCTGGTGATCGGTGGCAGCCGCGGGATCGGGGCGGCGATCGCACGACGGCTCGCGGCAGAAGGCGCCGACGTCGCGCTCACCTACGCGAGCGCCTCCGCTCGCGCGGCCGAGGTCGTCGACGCGATCGAGGCGACCGGGAGGCGCGGGGTCGCGATCGAGGCCGACAGCGCCGATGCAGACGCGGTAACCGCAGCGGTCGATCGGGCGGCGGCCGAGCTCGGGCGACTCGACATCCTCGTCAACAACGCCAGGATCTTCCCGACCGGCCCGGTCGAGGAGACGCCGCTCGCCGACGTCGATCGCACCCTCGCCGTCCACGTCCGCGCCGCCTTCGTCGCGATCCGCGCCGCGCTCGCGCACATCGGCCCCGGCGGGCGGATCATCAGCATCGGCAGCTGCTTCGCCGAGCGGGTGCCGTACCCGGGCGTGAGCCTCTACGCGATGAGCAAGGCGGCCCTCCTGGGCCTCACCAAGGGCGTCGCCCGCGACGTCGGCGAGCGCGGGATCACCGCCACCGTCGTTCACCCCGGTTCGACTGACACCGAGATGAACCCGGCCGACGGTCCGGACGCCGACGCCGAGCGCGAGCTGATCGCCCTCGGCCATTACGCGGACCCCGACGACATCGCGGCGACGGTGAGCCACCTCGCCGGCGAGGGCGGCCGCTACATCACCGGCACCGCGATCGCCGTCGACGGCGGCTTCGCGGCCTAGGGGGCGGTGACGATGGCGTGGGTGATCCTCCTCGGCGCCGGGCTGCTCGAGATCGTCTGGGCGGTCGCCCTCAAGCAGGCCGATGGCTTCAGCCGCCTGTGGCCGAGCGTGCTCGGGGTCGGCACCGCGGCGACGAGCCTGTTCCTGCTCTCGGTTGCGCTGCGGAGCCTGCCCGCCGGCACCGCGTACGCGGTCTGGGTCGGGGTCGGGATCGTCGGCGTCGCGGTGGTCGGGATGCTGGCGATGGGCGAGGAGGCGGGCCTCGCCCGGCTCGGCTTCCTCGCCTTGATCCTCGCCGGGATCGTCGGCCTGCGGGTCGCGACTGGCTGAGCCGGGGCCGCCAGCCCGCCGGACGAGGCCGGGGTCGCCACCGCGCCGGCCGACCCCGACGGACGTCGATTCACCCACCTCGTGTGTGGGTAGATCGACGTCCGTCCCCGCCCGCGGCGAGCGCCTCGCGGACGAACGCGAGGTCGGCGCGCATGTCGTTGGTCGTGCCCGGCGTCTCGCAGACGACCGGCGCCGAGCAGGCGCCGATCATCGCCCGCAGGACCTCGGCGCCGATCTCGCCGCGACCGAGGTTCGCGTGCCGGTCGGCGCCGGTGCCCGGCGGGTCGCGGGAGTCGTTTGCGTGCAGGAGGTCGATCCGGCCGCAGATCGCCAGCACCCGATCGATCGCGCCGGCGAGGTCCTCGCCGGCGGCGTGGGCGTGGCAGGTGTCGAAGCAGAACCCGAGCTCGATCCCGTCGGGGTCGGCGATCGCCTCCCAGAGGCGGGCGAGGTCGTCGAACCGCCGCGCGACCGCGTTCTCGCCCCCGGCGGTGTTCTCGAGGTAGACCGGCACATCGGAGGTGAGCATCTCGAGCGTCCGCGTCCAGCGCCCGAACCCCTCGGCGACCCCGTCCTCGGCGTGGCCGCCGTGGACGATCACCGCCGCCGCGCCGACCTCGGCGGCGGCGTCGCAGGTCTGCTGGAGGATCTTCCGCGACCCGTAGCGGACGTTGTTTCGCGGCGAGCAGACGTTGATCAGGTACGGCGCGTGGACGTAGAGCGGCAGCGGCGAGTCGCGGAGCTCGGCGGCGTCCGCGCGCTCCGGCGGCTTGCGCCAGCTCTGCGGGTCGGAGAGGAAGGTCTGCACGCACTCGGCGCCGACCGCCTCGGCGGCGCCGAGCGGGTCCTCGCGCGAGAGGTGGGCGCCGACGATCGGCTCGGCGTTCGGCATGGCGCGAGGATATGGGGTCTGGCTCCCGTGCCTGCGAAGCGCCTCGACCGCCCACGGCGGGCGGTCGCGGTTTGGGCGAGCGACGAGACGCGCTTGGCGCGTTCCGGCCCCTTGGCCGCGGCCCGGCAACGGGGCAGCGTGCGATCGTCGCGGACCGCAACCGAGCCGCTGAGGATGTCAGCTCGGGCGCTCGACGGGCCGCAGCGCTGCGACCTTCGCGGGATTGACCCCGATCGCGTCATCGGTGCCGATCTCGGTAAACCAGGCGAGCCGCGAACGCCCCGACCGGGCGGCGTCGGAAAGTCGTCGCTCGACCTCCTCGAGGTCGCCCGCGACGGTGAAGACGTCGCCATTGACCAGCCTCAACTCGGCGCCGCTCGACGACATGCGCCTACGCCAGCGTGAAGCTGATCGGCTCCCGGCCTGAGCCTGACCGGGTCACGTTCTCGAGGTCGCCGATCGCGTCGAGCTCCTTGAGTGCACTGCGTGTGGCAGCGTTGCCGGGGGTGCGCTCGAGGGCGACGTCGATCTGGCCCCTGCGCACGACCGGTCGTCCCCCGTCGGCGTCGGAGCCGATCCGGCGGATCAGGTCGAGCATCTCTCGGGCCTCCGGGCTCAGGCCGCTCATCGCGGATCTCCGCCGGGGTGGGGCGGTTGGCGCATCAACGATCCGCCGAGGGTGAAGACCTCGGTCGCGACGTTGGTGTCGCGGTCGTGGCTGCTGACGAAAGCGACCACCCGGCGGCGCGTCACCTCGACGACGGCGGCGATCGCCTCGCGCCTGTATGCGACAGCGGTGACGTCGATTGCGCCGTCGGCGTAGCCGCGAGCCTGCGGGGCGCGCATGCCGCGCTCGTAGTCGGCAACCGCGTCAACGAGGACGCAGGTGACGACGTCGCCGCTGATCTCGGTCCGGGCGCTCCTCGGCGGCTTGCCCGCATAACGAGCCCAAAGCGAGGAGAGCGACCTGCTGAGCTCCGAGGCGAGCCCGCCGGGCGCCGGCGCGGGTCCGGATTCGGTCACGATGGATCTCTCCTCTCATCCCTCTCGAAGTACGCGCTCACAAGGCGGAGGGGATATGGAGAACCCAGCGGGCGACTGAACCGAGTCTAGCGCGCCGGTGGGCGCACGGAGGGTCGTTGAACGTGTCGCGATCGGCCGCGCTCGGCATCTGCGCCCACGTCCTCGGTCAGGCCGAAGATCCCGATCATCCGCTCGTCGCCCGTTCGGCACCGGGCGCCGGAACCCGCTCGGCGCGAAGTCGAGTGCCGGCGGGGAGGTTCGCGCGCCCGGTTCCGCAGGAGCGCCCGGGCTCGCACCACGTCGCGCTGCGGGCCGCCGGGCTCAGCGCGGCTCGAGGACGACGACCGGGATCTCGCGATCGGTGCGCGCCTGGTAGTCGGCGTAGGGTCGGTAGTGCTCGACCGCTTGGCGCCACAGCCGCTCGCGCTCGGCGCCGGCGGCGACGCGGGCGCGCACCGCTCGCCGCTCCGAGCCGACCTGGATCTCGACCTCGGGATGCGCGCGGAGGTTGTGGAACCACGCCGGGTGGCGGGGAAAGCCGCCCTTCGACGCAATCACCGCGACGTTGTCGCCGTCGCGGATGTAGAGCAGCGGAGTCGTCCGCCGCCGGCCGGACTTCGCCCCGACGTGCTCGAGCAGGAGGATCGGCGCCCCGAGGCCGGGGATCCGGTGGCCGACGAGGCCGCGGGTCGCCCGGTAGGCGAGCGTGTGCAGTCCCATCGCCCGGCTGAGGAGCGGCCAGGTGCGGTCGGCGAGGTCGAGGTAGCCCATCGATCGCACCACGCTCAGGCGGGGCCGCCGATCCCCGTGTCGGGGTCGATCCCCTCGCGCCGGAGCGCGTCGCGGATCTGCTGGTTCAGCCGCTCGGCTTCGCCGGCGTCGAGCTTCGGTGCCTCCGCGCCGCGCTCGATCCCGAGCGAGGAGAGGATCTCGATGATCTCGTTCCCGAGCCCGGTGCCGCGAAGGTCGACTTCGTGCCGCTCGACGCTCACCTGCGGGAGCCCGGTCGTCGCGGCGCGGCGGAGCATGTCGGCGAACCCGGCGGCGTCGGCGCCGGGAAGCTCGGTCGTCCGGATGGCCGCATCGGTGGAGGCGACGTCGGTGCCGCCCTCCGCGGGCGATCGGGCCTCGGCGGCGCCCGGCTCGACGCTCAGCGCCTCGAGGGCGCCCGGCGGCAGCGCGCTCTCGCGCTCGCGGCGCCGCCGGAGGAAGTCGCGGATGCCCACGAGCGCAATCTATCTCGACGGCGAGGTCGCGGCGCGCAGTCATCGCATGACCCGAGCTCGGGTTGAGCACGAAGTCAGCCGCTGCTCGGGCTCGTACCGACGTGGTTCGAGGACCGCCCGCAATCATTCCCGGAGACAGCCGAAACCGGCGACCCCAGGAGGACAGCCCATGACGAGCCCCTACACGAAGGTGAACCTGACCGAGGTCGAAGACTCCGCGGTGAAGTTCGGTTACGGACACATCGGGGAGGCCCGCTTCGCCAACGACGACCTCGCGACCGAGCAGACCGGAATCAGCTACCACCGGCTCCGCCCCGATGCGCGCCAGGCGTTCGGGCATCGCCACGACGAGGCGGAGGAGGTCTATCTCGTAGTCTCGGGGGCCGGGCAGGTGAAGCTCGACGAGGAGATCGTCGACGTCGCCGCGCTCGACGCGATCCGGATCTCCCCCGGCGTCGTCCACGCCGTCAAGGCCGGCCCCGAAGGCCTCGACCTGCTCGCCGTCGGCCCCCGGCGGCCCGACGACCGCGGCGAGCTGCTGCTGGACTGGTGGGCCGACTGACCGATCGCGCCGGGCGGCGCGGCGCGGTCGCCGCGCCGTCCGCCGCGGCCGCTCAGTCCGCTCGCGCGTAGCGGAGCGCGACCGCGCCCGAGGTCGCGAACGACCTCGCGTCGAGCAGCCGCAGCCGTGGCTGCGGCTCCGGATCCCCGAACAGACGCTGCCCGGCGCCGAGGACGACCGGGTTGACGACGACGAGGTACTCGTCGATCAGGCCGGCGTCGATCAGGCCGCGTGCGGTGCCCGCGCCGCCGAACATGACCAGGTCTCCCTTGAGCTCGTCCTTGGCACGGGCGACCTGACCGGGGAGGTCATCGCCCCAGAGCGCAGTCGCCGGGGGCCAGTCGAGCGAGTCCGGCCGCGTCGTCACGACCAGCTTCGGAAGCTCGTTCAGGAGCCTCGCGATCACCGCCTCCGTGGTCGGCGCCTCGGTGTCGACCGACGGCCAGTAGTGGGTGAACATGTCGTAGGTCGCGCGCCCGAGGAGCAGCGCGGCGGCGCGGCCCAGCCTCTCCGCCATATGGCGGTCGAGCTCGTCGTCCTCGACCTCGGCGAACCAGTCGAGGTCACCCTCCGGCCCCGCGACGCGGCCGTCGAGGCTGACGAACATCGACAGGATCAGTCGCCCCATCGCTTCCTCCATTCTCGCTCTTCGTCCGTCCTTCCCTGGTGGAGACGGTGATTCCTCGAACCGTCCGGACTAGAGAACCTCGCGCATCGCAGCCGCGAACTCCGAGACGTGATTCGCGGCCACCGTTCGCGCGCGGCCTTCGTCGTGGTCTCTGATCGCGATCAGGAGATCACGGTGCTGTGAGACGTTCGCCTGCATCGACGGCACCCGATCGAGGGCCAGGTACCAGATCCGGGCGGCGAGGTTGAAGTAGCGCTCGAGCGTGTCGCGGAGGTAGCGGTTGCGCGCGGTCCGGTAGATGAACCGGTGGACGCTGGCGTCGAGGTCCATCAAGGCGTCCGTTGCCTCGGTGCTTCCGGTTTCGATCCGCTCGAGGAGCGACTCCAACTCGGGCACGTCCTCTGGGCACAGGCGCTGGGCCGCGAGCTCCGCGGCGTAGCTCTCGAGCCGCTCCCGGACCTCGGAGATCATCGCCAGGTCCGTGATCTGGATCTCGGAGACGAACGTCCCGCGGCGGGGATAGACGTCGACCAGTGACTCGAGCGCGAGACGCTTGATCGCCTCGCGCACGGGGGTTCGGCCGACGCCCAGCTCTGCCATCAGCGAGTCCTCGTTGATCGCTGAGCGGGGTGGCATCCGAAGCGAGACGATCCGGTCGCGGACCTCGGCGTACGCCTGGTCGGCGAGCGACTCCCTGCCAGCGGCTCGGGTGACGGCGCTTGCTGGCTGGCCCTCCACTGGCTGCTCCATCTCGTTGCGTGATCGATCCGCGTTAGCGACTGCGATCCTGCGAGCTCAGCGCCCGCTGCCGGACGACCGGCCGCCGGCTCGCGCTCGCCTCGTCGAGCCGCCTGACCGGCGTCGTGTAGGGCGCCTGGCGGAGGATCTCGGGGTCGGCCTCGGCCTCGGCGAGGATCGCCTCGAACGCGTCGGCGAGCGCGTCGAGGCCCTCGCGGGTCTCGGTCTCGGTCGGCTCGACCATCAGCGCCTCGGGGACGAGC
>DATHVI010000071.1:0-6218 GCA_035461385.1 Solirubrobacterales bacterium | reverse complement strand
TCGCCTTCGAGTCGTTGGCGACGAACCTCAGTCCCGCCGACGGCGACGCGCTTTACGACATCTACGTCCGCGACCTGCGGACGAACACGACGACCCTCGTCAGCCGCGCCTCGGGCGCCGGCGGGGCGAAGGGAAACGGTGAATCTGAGAACCCCTCGATCTCCGCCGACGGGCGCTACGTCGCCTTCGAGTCGGAGTCGACGAATCTCCATCCGGCCGACGGTGACGCGGTCGACGATGTCTACGTCCGCGACCTGCAGACGAACACGACGACGCTCGTCAGTCGCGCCTCCGGCGCCGGCGGCGCCAAGGGCGGCGCCTTTTCGCGCGACCCAGCGATCTCCGCGAACGGTCGGATCGTCGCGTTCGACTCGCGGGCGACGAACTTCCACCCGCTCGACGGTGACGCAACCACCGACGTCTACGTGCGCAACCTCCGCGCGGACACGACGCGGCTCGTCAGCCGTGCCTCGGGCGCCGGCGGCGCAAAGGCCGATCAAAACGCGCTCGACCCCACGATCTCCGCCGACGGGCGCATCGTCGCCTTCCACTCCTCCGCGACCAACCTCCACCCGGCAGATGTCGATGGCATCGGCGACGTCTACGCACGCGACCTGCGCACCAACGCCACGCTGCTCGTCAGCCGCGCCTCCGGCCGCGGCGGCGAGAAGGGCGACGGGGTGTCGAGCGCGCCAAAGATCTCCGGTCTCGGGCGGCACGTCGCGTTCGAGTCCGATGCAACCAACCTGCACCCCGCCGACGGCGACGGCATCGGCGACGTCTACGTCCGCGACCTACAGCGCGATAGGACGACCCTGGCGAGTCGCGCCCCGGGCGCGGGGGGCGCGAAGGGCGACGGCGACTCGAACGTCCAGGCGATCTCCGCCGCCGGGCATCGGGTTGTCTTCTGGTCGAATGCGGTCAACCTGCACCCCGACGACACCGATGCGACCGCCGACGTGTACCTGCGCGACCTCGAGGCGAACGCGACGGCGCTCGCAAGCCGCGCGTCCGGTCCCGCCGGCCCGAAGAGCGACGGCGGCTCGTTCGCGGGGGAGATCTCCGCCGAGGGGCGGTTCGTCCTCTTCGAGTCCGACGCCCAGAACCTGCACCCAGACGACACCGACGGAAACTACGACGTCTTCCGTCGCGAGTTCGCCCCCTCGAACCGGTTTCGGCTCGGAAAGCCGAAGCGGAACCCGCGCCGCGGGACCGCCCGCATTCCGGCCGACCTCCCGGGGCCGGGGCGGCTGGTGCTGCGCCGGTCGAAGCAGCTCGAGGCCTCGACCGTGCGGCCAGGGTATGCCGGACGGGTGCGCCTGCGGGTGCGCCCGCGCGGGGCCGGGCGCGCAAGCTCGCCGCGGCGGCGACGCTCGGGGAGAAGGTCACGGTGACGGTGCGGGCCCGGGTCACCTACCGGCCGACCGGCGGCGAGCCGCGGACGAAGTCGAAGCGGATCCGGCTCGTCCGGCGTCCGTAGCGATCCGGCCGGCCGCGCGGCGGCGCTTCCAATTTCGCCGCCGTCGGGTTAGTCTCGGCTCGTGAGCAGGCCCGAGGTTTGCAGCGCCTGCGGTCACGCGAATCCACCAGAGTCACGATTCTGCGGGCAGTGCGGCAACCGGCTCGCCGTCGAGATTTCGTGCGGCGAGTGCGGCGCTGCGAACCCGGCCGGTCAGCGGTTCTGCAACCAGTGCGGGAGCGCCCTAGCCGAGCAGGGGCGCCCCGAGCGCGGCGCCGACGCAGCCGGCGCCGCCGCCGCGGAGCCCGAGGCCGCCCCGGCGGGACCCGGCGCCGCCGGCCTGCCGACGACCCCCGAGCACCTGGCGGCGAAGATCCGCGCCTCGCGGTCGAGCCTCGAGGGCGAGCGCAAGCAGGTGACGGTGCTGTTCTGCGACGTCGTCGGCTCGATGGAGCTCGCCGAGCGCACCAACCCGGAGACTTGGCGGCGGGCGATGCAGGGGCTGTTCGCGACCCTCTGCGAGGGCGTCCACCGGTTCGAGGGCACCGTCGACAAGTTCACCGGCGACGGCATGATGGCCCTGTTCGGGGCGCCGATCGCCCACGAGGACCACGCCCAGCGGGCCTGCTACGCGGCGCTCTATCTGCGCGAGCGCCTCGCCGGCTACGCGGCCGAGCTCCGCCGCACCGAGGGGCTCAACCTCTCGGTGCGGATGGGCCTCAACTCCGGCGAGGTCGTCGTCGGGGCGATCGGCGACGACCTCGGGATGGACTACACCGCGCTCGGGCACACCGTCGGGCTCGCCCAGCGGATGGAGTCGCTCGCCGAGGCGGGCAAGGCGTTCATGACCCGCGACACCGCGGCGCTGGTCGGGGGCTACCTGGCGCTCGAGGACCTCGGCGAGTTCCGGATCAAGGGGGCGAGCGAGCCGGTGCGGGTCTACGAGCTCACCGGTCCGGGGTCGGCCCGCGGCCGCCTCGACGTCTCCCGCGCCCGCGGACTGTCGCGGTTCGTCGGCCGCGAGGAGGAGATGCGAGCGCTCGAGCAGGCGCTCGAGCACGCGCACGCGGGCGAGGGCGGGGTGATCGGCATCGTCGGCGAGGCCGGGGTCGGCAAGAGCCGGCTCTGCCACGAGTTCGCCGAGCGCTGCCGGGCGCGCGGGATCACCGTCTACCACGCTGCCGGCCAGGCGCACACCCGATCGGTGCCGCTGGCGCCGGTGCTCGAGCTGATGCGCACCTACTTCGACCTCGCCGACGGCGACTCCCCGCAGACCGCCCGCGAGCGGATCGCCGGCAAGCTGCTCCTGCTCGACGAGTCGTTCGCCGCCGACCTGCCGCTCGTCTTTGACTTCCTCGCCGTCCCCGACCGCGACCGCCCGGCCCCGCGGATGGACCCCGAGGCGCGCCGGCGCGAGCTCCTCGGCCTCGTCCGCCGGCTCGTCCGCTCGCAGGGGGCGCGCGAGCCGGCGCTGACCCTGTTCGAGGACCTCCACTGGGTCGACCCGGCGACCGAGCCGTTCCTCGCCCAGTACGTCGAGGCGGTGAGCGGCGTCCGCAGCCTGGCGGTGGTCAACTTCCGCCCCGACTACCACGCCGAGTGGATGTCGAGGCCGTATTACCGCCAGATCCCGCTGCTCCCGTTCGGCCCCGGGGAGACCGAGCAGATGCTCGCCGGGCTGCTCGGCTCACACGCCTCGCTCGACGGGCTCTCCGAGACGATCCAGGCCCGCGCCGCCGGCAACCCGTTCTTCATCGAGGAGGTCGTCCAGTCCTTGGTCGAGGCCGGCAGCCTCAGCGGGGCGCCGGGCGCCTACGAGCTCGTCCGCCCGGTCGATGAGGCGGCGGTCCCGGCGAGCGTCCAGGCGGTGCTCGCGGCGCGGATCGACCGGCTCTCAGACGAAGACAAGGCGGTGCTCCAGGCGGCGGCGGTGATCGGCAAGGAGTTCTCCGAGCCGGTGCTCGCCGACGTCGCCGACCGCGACCCCGAGGCGGTCGACGCGTCGCTTCGCAACCTCGTCGCCGGCGAGTTCGTCCACGAGCAGGAGCTCTACCCGGAGACGGTCTACGCCTTCAAGCACCCGCTGACGCAGGAGGTCGCCTACGGGTCGCAGCTCGCCGGGCGGCGGGCCGGCACGCACGCGCGGGTCGCGACGGCGATCGCCGAGCGCCACCCGGATCGGGTCGACGAGCGCGCCGCGCTGATCGCCGGGCACTGGGAGGCGGCCGGCGAGCCGCTCGAAGCCGCGCGCTGGCACGCCCGCGCCGCGGCCTGGTCCGGCACCCAGGACCCGGTCGAGGCGATCGGGCACTGGCGGCGGGTTCGCGAGCTCGCCGACTCGCTGCCGGCCTCGGAGGAGACGACCGCGCTCGGGCTCACGGCGAGGATCTACGCGCTCCAGTTCGGCTGGCGGCTGGGGATCGGCCACGACGAGGCGGAGGCGATCTTCAACGAGGCCGAGCGGATCGCCGCGAAGACCGGCGACGTTCGCTCGCGGGCGATCCTGCTCTCCGTCTACGGCGGCATCCGCGGCGTCACCGACGGCGAGCTCGACGACTTCGCCGCCCTCGCCCGCCGCGCCCTCGCCCTCGCCGAGGAGGCGGGCGACCCCCACCTCTACCTGACCGTGGTCCTCGCCGCCTACGCGTTCTTCGCCGTCGGCGAGTTCGAGGAGTGCCTCGCGGCGGTCGAGCGCGCGATCGAGCTCACCGACGGCGATCCGGCCGTCGGCGCCGGGATCGCGCTCGAGTGCCCGCTCGCGTATTGCCTCGGGCTGAAGGGGATCACGCTCGCCAGCCTCGGCCGGATCGGCGAGGCCCGCGAGGTCAACGCCGACGCGCAGCGGGTCGCCCGCGCGCAGGGGGACCTCGAGACCGCCGTCTGGGCCCACGGCTGGCAGGCGTGGACGGAGCACCTCGCCGGCGACTACGACGCCCAGGCGGCGCATGCGCAGCAGGGCTTCGAGATCGCGCAGCGGATCGGCGACTCGTTCTCGCGCGCCTGGGCGTGGCAGTGGCTCGGATACGCCCAGGCGATGCGGGGCGAGCTCGACGCGGCGATCGAGTCGCTCGAGCGCTCGCGGTCGCTCTCGCGCGAGCGGCGGACCGCGGTCGAGGCGGAGGGCTACACGCTCGCCCGCCTCGGCCACGCATACGCGCTGCACGGCGACCCCGAGCGGGGGCGGAGGCTGATCGCCGAGGGGATCGAGGTCGCCCGCGCGCGCGGGCATCGCACGGCCGAGGCGATGGCCTACTCCGTCCTCGCCGAGGTCCTGCTCGCCGCCGGCGACGACGTCGACGCGGCGGAGGTCGAGGCGGCGATCGCCCGCGGCCTCGAGCTCGCCCGGGCGGTCGGCTGGCGCTCGCTCGAGCCGCTGTTCGCGGTCTCGGCGGCCGAGCTCGCGGGCCGGCGCGGCGACCGCGACGCCCGCCGCCGCGGGCTCGAGGACGCCCACCGCCAGTTCGTCGCCGTCGGCGCCACCGCCCACGCGGAGCGGCTCGCGGGCGAGCTCGCGGCGGCGTAGGCGCACCGTCGCCGAGCCGCCGCCGAGCGCGGGCCGCGCGAGCCGCCCACGCGGGTATGTTGCTCGCCGATGCCCCCGTTCCGGCGCCTCGACGACCTCGAGCTCAGCCGCCTCGACGACGAGGATCTGGTCGCCTACATCCGCCGCGCCCGCGCCGCCGGTGAGCTCGACGCGATGCGGACCGCGATCCAGGTCTTCTGCTTCGGCCTCTACGGGCTCGTCCGCGCCCGGGTGCGGATGAAGATGGAGCGGGCCTCCGACGCCGACGTCGAGGCGGTGAGCGCGAGCGTGATCGAGAGCGCGATGCTGGCCGAGTTCTCGGGCGAGAGCGTCGGCGAGCTGCGGGCGCTGGTGACGACGATCCTCTCTCGCCGCGTCGCCGACTACTACCGCAGCGCGCGCGGCGGGGCGCGCGAGGACCCGCTCCCCGACGAACACGCCGCCGACGAGTCGATCTGGGGCCGCGTGCCGGAGGCCGCCGAGGAGCTGAGCGGGGTCTGGGCCCGCGACCTCGTCGGGCGCAGCCTCGACGGCCTCTCCCGCGCCCACCGCGAGGCGGTGGCGAGGCGGATCGACGGGTATTCGGCCCGGGAGGCCGCCGAGCTCGTCAACGAGCGCTTCGGCGCCGAGCTCGCGACGCCGATGACCCCCCAGAACGTCGATCAGATCTACAGTCGGTTCCGCCGCCGCCATCGCGACCTGATCGAAGAGGCCGATCGCGTTGGCGCCGAGAGCGAAAGTGAGAGCGATGCCTGACCTCGACCGTCTCCTCGACGAGTTCGTAGCCGAGCATCGCGCCGGGGCCGACCCCGACCCGCGGCGGTTCCTCGCCGGCCTCGAGGGCGCCGACCGCGCCGAGCTCGAGTCGCTGATCGACGCCTACCTCGCCCGCGCCCCCCGCCGCGAGTGGGACCCGGAGGCGTTCGCCGCCTCGCCGGCGCGCGAGGCCGCCGACGCCGCCGTTCGCTCGCTCGCCGGGGCGAGCGGCGCCTGGCCCGTCCTCCTCCCCCGGCTCCGCGCCCGGGCGCGGCTGCGCCGCGACGAGCTCATCGCCCGGCTCGCCGACGACCTCGGCGTCGGCGAGCGCGCCGACAAGGTCGCCGCCTACTACCACCGGATGGAGCAGGGGAGCCTGCCCGCGGCCGGGGTCTCGCGGCGGGTGCTCGACGCGCTCGCCGCGATCGTCGGCGCCGGCGCCGAGACGCTGCGGCGCGCCGGCGAGGCGGTCGAGCCGCC
>DATHVI010000070.1:0-3276 GCA_035461385.1 Solirubrobacterales bacterium | reverse complement strand
ACCCGGTAGCGGTACTTGAGCTTGTCGCCCGCCAGCTCCTCGAGGGCGATCGTGAGGTAGTTGCCCGAGGTCGATTCGACCATCGGGGGCGTGTACTCCTCGTAGCTGCCCTCGCCGAGCGCGCGGTAGTAGCTGTTGAGCTGACGCGCCCGCTTCGCCGCGACGAGGACGGCGGCGTAGTGCGAGTCGGTGCGGCTGCGGAGCTCGTCGACGCGTGGCTTGATCATCGCGCGGGAGTGTAGCCGGAGCGCGACCCGATCATGTCGCTTCGAGCCCTGCGCGAACGATCCGGGCGAGCTCGTCGGCGGCGCGCTCGACGCGATCGTTGACGACGACGTGCTGGAACTCCTCCTGCGCGGCGAGCTCGAGCTCGGCGGTCCGCAGCCGCTCCGAGATCGCGGCGGGGCTGTCGGTGCCGCGTCCCTCGAGGCGATCGCGGAGCGTCGCCGGGTCGGGCGGCGCGATGAACACGAGGACCGCCTCCGGCATCGCGGCGCGGACCTGCCGCGCCCCCTGGACCTCGATCTCGAGCACCACCGAGGCGCTGGTGGCGAGCTGCCGCTCGAGCTCGGAGCGCAGGGTCCCGTAGCGATGGCCGCTGTAGGTGGCGTGCTCGAGGAACTCGTTCGCGTTCGCTCGCCGCTCGAACTCGTCGCGGTCGAGGAAGTGGTAGTCGCGGCCGTCGACCTCGCCGCCCCGCGCCGGCCGCGTGGTCGCCGAGATCGAGAGCTCAAGGCCGGGAACCCGCTCGCGCAGGGCGCGGATCAGCGTCCCCTTGCCGACCCCGGAGGGTCCGGTGATCACGAACACCTTGCCCATCGCCTCAATCCTGATCGGCGCAGCGGCGGGACCCCGCCCGGGTGGGCGACCGCGTCCATTCCCCGACGCCTAGCGGCGCAGCAGCTCGACGAGCTCGGCGCGCTGGCGCTCGGAGAGGCCGCCGATCGTCTTCGACGGGGAGATTCGGCACTGGGTGAGGATCTTGTTCGCCTTCACCCGGCCGTACTTCGGGACGGCGATGATCATGTCGAAGGCCTTCGCCGAGAGCACGTAGTCAGGCGGGTCGAGGAGCAGCTTCTCGATCTTCGCCTTGCCGCCCTTCAGGTCGCGCTTGAGCTTGGCGCGCTTCGAGCGGATCTCGTTCGCCCGCTGCAATGCCCGCATCCGCTGCTCGTGGCTTCTCTCGGGAACGGCGGCAGCGGTCTCGACGGAGGGGGCCATCGGCGGCGGCGATTATATGGCCGCACGCGTGAGGCGCAAGGGGGTTGGACGACTTTTGTGGGAAATTCGCTTCGACCTCAACCTGAGGTCGAAAATGCAGACGCCCGTCGATTGGCCGCCGACGGGCCGTCGAGCCCCCTGCGGTCGAGCTCGACGGCGAGCTCGCGACCGACCCTCTCCCCGGCGAGGGGATCGCGGAAACTCGCCGTCCCGACCGCGACCGCGCTCGCGCCGGCGGCGAGGAACTCGAGCGCATCGGCGCCAGACTCGATCCCCCCCATGCCGATGATCGGGATCGCGACCGCGGCCCCGACCCGCCGGACCTGGTCCAGCGCCAGCGGCCGGACCGCGGGCCCCGAGAGGCCGCCGCTCCCACCCCCGAGCCACGGCTCGAGCGTCGCCGGGTCGAGCGCGTGGGCGCGGACGGTGTTGATCATCGACACCGCGTCCGCCCCCGCCTCCTCGGCGGCCAAAGCCACCGGGGCGGGATCGGCGACGTTCGGCGTCAGCTTGACGATCAGCGGCTTCGCGGTCAGCTCGCGCAGCGCGCCGACGAGCGCCCGCGTCTCCGACGGCTGCTCGCCGACGATCAGCCCCGACTCGACGTTCGGGCACGAGACGTTGAGCTCGATCGCGGCGACCTCGTCACGGCGCGAGACTCCCTCGACGAGGTGCACGAATCCCTCGACGCTCGGCGCCATCACCGAGACGATCAGCGGGACTGGGAGCCCTGCGAGCTCCGGGAGGTCGTGGTCGAGGAAGCCGCGGAGCCCCTTGTTCGGAAGCCCGATCGAGTTGATCATCCCGGCCGGCGTCTCGTACAGCCGCGGCGGCGGGTTCCCGGCCCGCCGCTCGGGCGTGATCGTCTTCGAGACGAAGGCGCTGAACGGAAACCGCTCCGCGAGCGCTTCCCCGAACGCCCGCCGGGCGGCGATCGCGTCGAACGTCCCCGACCCGTTGAGCACCGGATGCTCGAGCTCGATCCCGCAGAGCTCAGTCGTCAGGTCGGCCATCAGTGCCCCGATCCCGCGACCAGCGCGGTTTCGAGCTCCTCCCCGCGGACCACCGGGCCGTCGACGCATAGCCGCATGTAGCCGCCGCCGGCGAGCGGGACGGCGCAGCCGAAGCAGGAGCCGAAGCCACACGCCATCGGCGCCTCGAGCGCGAGCTCGCAGGCGACGTCGCGCTCGGCGCACATCGCCCGCACCGCCTCGAGCATCCCGGGCGGCCCGCAGGCATAGACGGCGGACGCCGCGGCCGAGTCGCCCTCGAGCATCACCGCGAGCAGGTCGGTGACGTAGCCCCGATGGCCCGCATGGCCGTCGTCCGAGGCGAGCCTCACCTCCTCGCAGCCGAACAGCTCGTCGACGCCGCCCGAGTGCTCGCGGTCGCGGAAGCCGAGCAGGACCCGCTGCGGCACTCCCGCGCTGGCGAGCTCGCGGCGGAGGATCGCGAGCGGCGCGATCCCGACCCCGCCGCCGACGAGGATCGCCCCGGCGGCGCCGGGGGCGAGGTCGCGGGGGCGTGAGAACGGCCGCCCGAGCGGACCGGTGATGAGCAGCCCGTCGCCCGGCTCTAGCGTCGCGAGGGCGGCGGTCCCCGGGCCGACCGTCTCGGAAAGGTAGTCGAGCCGGACGCCTGCGGCCGACTCGGTCGCGCGGGCGACCGAGAACGCCCGCGGCAGGTAGGGCCTTCCCCCCTCGCCCCCCCAGCCGCGCTCCGCGACGAGCATGTAGAACTGGCCTGCGCGCGGCGGCGGGCCGGCGGCGTCGAGCGCCGAGACGATGCGGTAACTGCCGGTGCCCCGGTTCGCGGTCACCTCGCAGCGGCGCTGTCCGAGCGGCGCCAGCACGCGCTCGTCGGCACCGCTGACCGGAGCGCTCGCGCCGGCGTCGGGCGCCATCACTCGGCCGCTGCTTCGACCGCGCCCGCGCCGGCCGAGGCGCGCCGGTCGTGGAGCTCCTGCAGTGACAGGGGCTCGAGGTCGCCCCCGCGCCCAGCTAGAATCGCCCGCGCCGCCGCCGAGGCTCCGGTCATCGTCGTCAGGCACGGTAT
>DATHVI010000069.1:0-5411 GCA_035461385.1 Solirubrobacterales bacterium | reverse complement strand
GTTGGTGTCACCCGGTATGAGGTTCGGAGCCGCCGACTGGAAGGCGACGAAGCGCCCGGTGGTCGAGATCGAGGGCGCGGCGCTCGCGCCGCGTCCCTGACGGCCGTTCGAGCGCACGCTCACCCGACGGGTCTTGCCGGTCTTGAGGCTGTGCACGAAGACGTCGGTGGAGGCGTTCGTGTCTCCCGCGACCAGGTTCGAGGCGCCCGAGCTGAACGCCACCCTGCGGCCGTTCGCAGAGAAGGATGGGTCGAAGCTGTCCGCGTTCCCCTCGGCCCCGGCTGAGCTGACACTGACCCGCCGGGTGACGCCTGGATCGAGGTCTCGCACGAAGACGTCGATCGCGTCGTTTCGATCGCCGGCGACGAGATTCGACGCCGCTGAGGTGAAGGCGACCTTGCGCCCGTCGGCGGAGAGGTTCGAGCTCGCGCTCGCCTCGGCCGCGAGAACCGCGAGGGTCACCGCCGCCGTCATCAGGCCGGTTCTGAGCGCGGCTCTCGTCAGGTGATCCGCCATCGAGGGTCCTTGGTCGCGTCGCTCCCTGATCATCGGCACTCACTTCCCGCGCAGTCGCGAAGCTCTTCAAGGCGGGCCGCGAGGCGGTCGCGGTCGGCTCGGTAGCGCGGCTCGTCGCGCACGTTGTCGAGCTGGTGGGGGTCCGCCTCGAGGTCATAGAGCTCGGTCTCGTCGCTGCGCGAGTGCTCGGCGTAGAAGAGGCCCGGCGCCCGCACCGCGCTCGCCCCGACGTGGTTCTCGAGCAGGATCGAGCGATCGATCTCGGCCCGAGGGTCAGCGATCAGCGGTAGCAGCGAGATCCCATCCGGCTCGCGCAGCGGGGTCGAGCCGGTGAGCGCGTAGATCGTCGGCGCGAGATCGACGAGGCCGACGAGTTGCTCGCGCGTCGCCCCGGCGGGGATCCCGGGACCGCGGATCAGCAGCGGGACGCGGACGCTCTCCTCGTAAAGGTGGAGCTTGCCGACGAGGCGATGCTCGCCGAGCATGAAGCCGTTGTCGGAGGTGAAGATGACGTAGGTGTCATCGAGCGCACCGCGCTCGCGCAGCCGGCGGATCAGCCGATCGACCATGTCGTCGACCGCTAGCAGGCTGCGAAGCCGCGAGCGGTGGCGCTGGCGGAGCTCGCGCTTGCGGGCGTGGGAGAACCGCGATTCCCTGCGCACGACCCGCGGCTTGCCGGAGACGTTGCGGAGGTTGAACGACGGCGGCCTCGGCAGTCGCAGCTTCCCGAACCTGGCGCGGTGGCGCGGCGCGGGACGCGGGCTCGGCCACAGGTTTCGCTTCACCCGCTTCGGCTCGCCGTGGGGCGCCAGGGTGAGGACGCTGAGGAAGAAGGGCGTGCCGCGGTCGAGGCTTTGGTCGATGAACCGATGCGCCCGTCGGGCGATCAGGTTGGTGTCGTAGTGGCGCGGCTTGCGGCCGAGACGCTTGAGGCGGCCGTTGACGTTCAGCCGGTAGCCGTACATCGTGTGGTCGAGGCTCGCGACCCAGTGATCGAAGCCGGGTGGGACCGCCTTCGCCGGGCTCCGCTGGGCCGCCTTCCAGTAACCGTTCATGTACTTGCCGATGAAGCCGGTGCGGTAGCCGGCGGCATTGACCGCCTCGGCGAGGTTGGCGCTCGGGTCGAACGCGGAGTAGCCGCCGCGCGACCCCCGGTTGCTGATCACGCCATTGTTGTGCGCGTACTGGCCGCTGAGATAGATCGCCCGCGCCGGGCAGCAGAGCGGCGTGTTGGCGAAAGCGTTCACGAACGAGAGGCCGCCGTCGCCGAGGGTCCGCCGCAGCTTTCGCATCACGCGCAGCGAGGCGACGTCCTGGTCGTCGGTGATCACGACGAGGACGTTCGGCTTCGCCTTCCCGGCGCCGGCGGTGAGCTCGGTCCGCGACGTCAACGCAAGCACCGACGGGGCGAGCGGCGCGAGGGCGGCGAGGAGCGCGACCGAGGCGAGGCGCCGCGCGGAGCGGCGCGGTCGCGTCGGCGCGATCGAAGCGGATGCGGCGGATCTCATCCACCCCAACTCTGTGGCCGCCACACGGGGTCGGCCAGGGACCCCAGGGCGCAACCCGGGCCCCGGGGGTGGGGTTCGCCCACACCTGGGTATGGCTTCGCATCAGAGCTCGTGCTCGGAGATGACGCCGCTCTGAAGCGCCCGCTTGGCGAGCTCGACCCGCTTGCGATTCTGCGGCACGTCGGCGAGCTCGAACCGCTCGAACAGGGCTCGCAGGTGCGTCTTCACCGCCTCGACGCTGAGATGGAGCTCGGCGGCGATCTGCTGATTCGTCGCCGGACTTGTGAACTCAGCGCCCTCCTTGAACGGCCGGCAGAGCGCGACCAAGACCCGGCGCTGCGCGGGCGAGACCTCGATCCGCTGGACCGGATCGACCGAGAGCAGCGTCTCGAGCGATTCCCGGCCGGGGGCCGGAGCGCGGTAGAGGACCGACGTGCGGCCGAAGCGGAGCACGTCGCCGTCGCGAAGCCGCCGCCGTCCCGTGATCCGCTCGCCGTTGACGTACGAGCCGTTGCGCGAGAGCCCGTCGTCGACCAGGGTGACGTCGTCCCCGATCCGCTCGAGCTGGGCGTGCAGGCCCGAGACCTCGCGATCCCAGTCGAGGCGTAGATCGGTCGACGACGCGCGGCCGACCCAGAGCTCCTCGGCCTGCCGGTCGATGACGACGGTCTGCAGCTCGCCGGCGCCGTCGCGGTGGACGAGGAACGGCTCGCCCCGGCGCTCGGCCTCGATCTGAGCCTTGAGCTCGGAGGCGGTTACGGGCTTCGGGCCGGGCGGGCCGGACCCTTCGGATGAGGTCGCGTCGCTCATCGTGGGAAATACGCTAGTCACATGGGAGAGCGGTTGGTCGCCGAGTTGGGCGCGGCGAGGGCGGCGCGGTGAGCCGCGAGCGGACGGTCGGGCACTATCGCCTGCTTCGCGTCCTCGGACGCGGCGCGACGGCGGTCGTCTTCCTCGCCCGCCAGACCGACCTCGACCGCCTCGTCGCGCTCAAGGAGCTCTCCCGGCTAGCCGTTGCCGATCCCTCGTTCGCGCAGCGGTTCGTCCGCGAGTCGCGGCTTGCGGGATCGCTCGCCCACCCGAACGTCGTCGTCCTCCACGAGTACTTCGAGCACGAGGGAACTCCATACATCGCGATGGAGTACGTGCCCGGTGGGTCGATGCGGGGGAGGATCCGCGACCTCAGCCCCGCGCAGGCGGCCGGCGTGCTCGAGGGCGTGCTCGCCGCGCTCGCCCACGCCGAGGCGGTGGGCGTCGTCCATCGCGACCTCAAGCCCGAGAACCTGATGGTCACCGACGACGGCCGGATCAAGATCGCCGACTTCGGCATCGCCCGGGCGACGCGCGACGCGGTCGAAGGCTTCAAGACGGCGACCGGGGTCACCGTCGGCACCCCCGCGTACATGGCGCCCGAGCAGGCGATGGGTGAGGAGGTCGGGCCGTGGACGGACCTCTACGCGACCGGCGTCCTCGCCTACGAGATGTTCACCGGGCGGCTCCCGTTCGCAGAGGAGGAGGCGCCGATCGCGTTGCTGATGCGCCAGGTCAACGAGCGGCCGCCCGACCCGGTCGAGGCCCGGCCGGACCTCGACCCGAGACTCGCGGCCTGGGTGACGGGCCTGCTCGCAAAAGACCCCGCAGATCGCCCGGCCGGCGCCGAGCAGGCCTGGCACGAGCTCGAGGACGTCTTGATCGAGGTCCTCGGCCCGCGCTGGCGCCGCCAGGCCCGCCTCGCTCCCGAGCCCGGGGAGCCGGCCGCCGACGAGCCACTCACCCCGGCGCCGTTCGAGCCGACGCTGGTCTCCGCCGAGGACGGCGACGACGACGGTGAGGTCGCCGAGGCGGCACCCGGTCACGTGGCTCCGACGACTTCGATCGCGGCGCGCGGCCGGCGCCCGCGCAGGCGCCGCTGGCTGCTCGCCGCGCTCGCGACCGCGCTCGTGCTCGCGGCCGGCCTCGGCGTGGCTCTGGGCCTTGGCTGGATCGGGGAGGGCGAGGGCAACGGCGTCGAGGTCGAATACGCGCTCGAATCACCCGGGGACGCGTTCGAAGTTGAGTTGCCCGCTGGGTGGATCGCGGAGGCCGACGATGCGCCTCGTGGGGCACCGGGGAACCGCAGGACCCGGCGGCGAAGTCCAGACGGCGATATCCGGATCGGAATCAACCGAATCCCGAGCATGGACACCGTGCTCTCGGTGTCGGCCGTGGGCGACGCCGAAGAGGACTTCCTCCTTCAGCGCGACGAGCACTACCAGCGCCACGCCCTCGAGGACATCGATCTCCCCGGCGACCGGCGGGCGATCTTCTGGGAGTTCGACATCACCCACGACTTCGCCTCCGGGTCCGGCCCGGGTCACGCCTTCGCCTACTTCTTCGAGCTCGGAGGTGAGATCTATCGCGTGCAGGCGACCGCCGAACAGGGGTCGCCGGATGCGGTCGACGTCGCGGCCGAGGTGGCGAGGCACGCGGCCTCGACCTTGCGCGCAGCGCCGTAGCCGCGGCCCGCAGGCATCGATTCACCCACCTCGTGGGTGGGTGAAGCCACGTTCGTCCCGCGGAGCGGCCTACTTCATCACCGCCCGGACGAGCGGCGTCCAGTCGCCGGTGTCGTTCGAGAGGCAAAGCGGGGCGCTCGGCCTCGATCTGGGCCTTGAGCTCGGCCGCCGTGACCGCCTTCGGCCCTCTCGGCACCTGATCCGCCGAAGCGGACATCGCCGGCAATCGCGCCACGCTCGCCGCCGGGGTGCCCGGGCGGGGCGCGCTACAGCAGCACTAGCCCTCGGCGATCCCGAACAGCAGCTCGAGGTAGTGCCGTAGCTGAGCGAGCTGTGCGCGGAGGTGGTCGGGGTCGCCCATCGCGCGAGCGAGGATGAACGAGCCCTCGAAGGTCGTGAACACGTGGTCGGCCAGGGAGCGCAGATCGACCGGGTGCGGCGGAGGGTGCGCGACGGCGGCGGCCTCGAGCTTTGCGTGGATCCGCTCGCGCCAGGCGAGGATCGACTCCCGGATCAGCTCGTCGCTTCCCTGCTCGAGCTGGCTCTCGTAGACGAACGACACGAACAGGCAGCCGGGCTGGGCCGGCATCAGCTCGTCGGCCGCCTCCTCGAACCGGCGCACGAACGCCACCGCCTGCTCGGCGGGGTCGTCGGACTCGGACTCGGCGCCGGCCATGAACTCGTCGAGGATGCGTTCGTCTGCCGCCGCATAGCGGGTGAGCAGGGCGCGGCCGAGGTCGCGCTTCGAGGGGAAGTGGTGGAAGAACGCGCCCTTCGTCGTCTCGGCGGCGGCGATCACCGCCTCGACGCTGGTCGCGGCGAAGCCGCGTTCGAGGACCAGCGCTTGAGCGGAGTCGAGGATCCGCTCTCGGGTCGCGGCTCCGTCACGGGG
>DATHVI010000068.1:0-10251 GCA_035461385.1 Solirubrobacterales bacterium | reverse complement strand
ACAGACGGACTTCAGCCGGGCGCGCCGCCGCCAGCAGCTCGCCCGGCTCGCCGCTAGGCTCCGCAGCGAGCCCGACGACGTCACCCTGATCCTGCCCTTCGACGAGGTCGTCGCCGCGCTCGGCCGGCGCGGCGAGCGGGCGCTGGGGCTGCAGACGATCCTCCTCGACTCGATCGTCGGGACCGTCGACAGGACGCGCGAGTTCGACCGCAGCTTCCGGCCGCGCTCGCGCCGGGTCCGGATCCGCTGGCAGCGGATCGCCGAGGCGATGCGCCGCGGTCAGTCGATGCCGCCGATCGACGTCTACCGGGTCGGCGAGGTCCACTTCGTCCGCGACGGGCATCACCGGGTCTCGGTCGCCCGCCAACTCGGCCTTGAGATGATCGATGCCTACATCACCGAGGTCCTGACCGAGGTCGACGCGGCCGGCGGGATCTCGGTCCGCGACCTGCCGCTGAAGAGCCACCAACGCCTGTTCTTCGAGCGGGTACCGCTGGCGCGGGCGCTGCGCGACCGGATCCACCTCCGCGACCGCTGGGCGTACGGCGACCTCGCCGAGGGGGTCGAGGCGTGGGGGTTCCGGCTGATGCAGGAGCGCCGCGAGTTCCTGAGCCGCGAGCAGGTCGCCGAGGCGTGGTTCCGCGACGAATACGAGCCGGTCGTAGAGATGGCCCGCGAGGCGGGGCTGATCGGTCGGGGGACCGAAACCGAGGCCTACGTGCGGATCGTCGCGCTCCGCTACACGCTGCTTCGCACCCACGAGTGGAACGAGCAGGTGCTCGACCGCCTCCGCGACGAGCTCCGGCGGCCGTCGGGCGGCGAGGACACGATGGAGCACCGGCTGCGCCGCGAGCTCAGGTAGCCGGCTACTCGTAGTTGAGCGCGCGCAACGGATCGAGCCGCGCCGCGCGGCGCGCCGGAAGGATCGCCGCCAGCACGCCGATCGCCACCGCGAGGATCGCGATCGTGACCAGCATCTCGACCGGGACCCGGAAGCTGATCCCGGGCATCGTGCTGCCGCGCAGCGCCTGCAGCCAGACGAACGCCACCAGCAGCCCGGCGGCGATCCCGGCGAGCGACCCGGCGAGGGAGATCAGCAGGCTCTCGTCGGCCATCGTCCGCCGGACCGACCAGCGCGAAGCGCCGAGTGCGCGGAGGACGCCGATGTCGCGGGTGCGCTCGATCACCGACATCGAAAGCGTGTTGACGATCCCGAGCAGCCCGACGATCAGCGCGATGCCGACGATCGCGTTGAAGAACCCGAACTGCTGGTTGATCTCGTCGCCGATCTGCGCCTTGAGCTCGGCGTTCGACACCGCCTCCATCGCCGGGTAGCCGGCGAGCAGGCGCTCGATGCCGCGCTCGAGCGCCGGAAGGGACTCGGGCGAGGTGGCCTTGATCGCGAGCGTCGAGTCGACGTTGACGCCGTAGACGCCGGCGATCGTGTCGAGCGACATCTGGATCACCCAGCCGCTGGCGTCGAGGGTGTCGGCGATCGCGACGACCGGGGCCCGGCGGACGCCGGAGGCCCCCCTGAGCCAGATGCTGTCGCCGACCGTGACGCCGACCTCGTCGGCGTACGGCTGCCCGAGGATCACGCCCCCGGCGGCGACGCCGCGCATCGCCTCTTCCCGCGTCGCCCCCTCGTAGGTGGCCCCGTCGACCGCGGTCCACTGCGCCGGATCGAACGCGACCGCCAGCCCCTGCGGGCCGCCCTCCGGGAGCTCGGGGAGCCAGATCGTGCGCGTGGGCGCGACCACATCGGCCTCCGGCAGGGCGGCTATGCGCTTGCTGAGCTGCGGCGAGATCGCGGCCGGCGGACCGCCCCCGTAGGCGCTGTACCCGATCGGCTGCACGGTGACGTCGCGGACGAGGTTGCGATCGAGCTCGTCCTCGATCGAGCCTACGAAGCTCTGGGCCATCGTCGCGTTGACGACGACCACCGAGAGGGCGACGATCAGCGCCGCCGCGGTCGCTGCGGTCCGGCTGGGGTTCGATTGCACCGAGTCGACGGCGAGCCGGCCCGACGCCGGCATCAGGCGCCGGACGGGGCGACCGAGCAGCGCGATCGCGGGCATGACGATGAACGGCGCCAGCAGGACGAGGCCGAGCAGCATCACGAACGTGCCGCCGACGCCGACGAGCACCGCAAGCGCCCCTCCCTCGTCAGCCGAGTTGCTGAACCAGAACAGGCCGCCGCCGACGAGGCCGGGAATGAACGTCGCCAGTCCGACGATCGCCTGTGCGACACCCGGCGTGCGCCGCTGCCCGCGGCCGCCGGTGAGCGCGCGCACCGGCGCGATGCGCCCGGCGTGCAGGGCGGGGCGGACGGCGCCGAGCGCTGTCGCCACGAGGCCGGTCGCGACCGCCGCCACCGCGGGCATCAACGAGAGCTCGACGCCGCCGCCGACGGGCATCCCGAAGCCCCGCATCAGCTCGAGCAGGCCGAGGGCCAGGGCGAGCCCGAGCCCGAGCCCGGCGGCGCAGCCGGCGAGCCCGAGCAGCACCGCCTCGCCGAGCACCGAGCGCACGACGCGTGCCCGGCTCGCCCCGAGCGCCCGCAGCGTGCCGATCTCCTTGATCCGCTGCAGAACGGTCATGTTGAACGAGTTCAGGATCAGGAACCCGCCGACGAACAGCGCGATCCCCGAGAAGAAGTAGAGGACCACGTTCAGCCCCTGGAGCTGCTCCGAGACCTGCTCCCCCTTCGCGGTCGGGGTGGCGACCTCGACGCCGTCGCCGAGCTTCCCGCCCAGCCGTCGCTGAAGCTCCTCAGGCGTGATCCCCGGTTCCGCGACGACGGTGATCTCATCCCAGGTGCGGTGCTTGTCCATGATCCGGCGGGCGGCGTCGATCGGCATCGCCGCGGTCCCGTAGCCGCCGAGGTCGAGCCCGTTGCCGTACTCGTAGATGCCGACCACGCGCAGGGTGACGAGCCCGGTGGGGCCGGCGAGCCGCACTCGATCGCCGGCCTCGATCCCGTGCTCGGCGGCCCAGTCGGAGGCCAGCTCCACCTCGAGCCCCGCGACCGGGTCGCGGCCGGCGACGAGCTCGGCGTCGGACGTGTCCGGCGCGCGGGGATCGATCCCGGCGACGACGACCTGCGCCGAGCGATCACGCTCGGCTTGGCCGTTCGCGTCGACGGTCCGGAACACCGAATAGACATTGCCGACGGCGGCCTCGACACCGTCGACGGCCTCGACCTGGTCGAGCGTTTGCACGGGGAGCGAGCCGATCGACTCCTCGCCCGAGACGACGACGTCGGCGCTGCCGTAGATCGAGTCGAAGAGGCGGTCGAAGGTCCGGTCGATCGTCCCGACCAGGAGCAGGACTCCGAACACCATCCCGACGCCGAGGACGATCCCCCCGGCGGTCAGCAGCGAGCGCAGCGGCCGGGCGCGCAGCGAGCGCCGGCCGATGCCTCCGAACGACGACAGGCGGGCGCCCGCCGGCAGCCCGGAGCGCCTCAGGCCGTGGCCGCGGTCATCCATCCTTCCTGCTCCCGGACGGCGCGGAAGGCTTCGATCACCCGGTCGGTGTCGCCGCCCGCGACCCCGCCGGCGATCAGCCCGTCGCGAAGGAAGACGACCCGGTCGGCGAGGGCGGCTGCCCCGGGGTCGTGGGTGACCATGACCACCGTCTGGCCGTCGTCGACGACCCGCCGCAGCAATCCGAGGATCACGCCGCCGCTCTTCGAGTCGAGGTTGCCGGTCGGCTCATCGGCGAGGACGACCTCGGGCCGGCGCAGGAGCGCGCGGGCGATCGACACCCGCTGCTGCTCGCCGCCGGAGAGCTCGGCCGGCAGGTGCGCGGCGCGGTCGGTGAGCGCGACGAGGGCGAGCAGCTCGTCGACCCGCTCCGCATACCGACTCGGCCGCTCCCCGGCGATCAGCGCCGGGAGGAGGACGTTCTCGGCGGCGGTCAGCGTCGGTAGCAGGTTGAAGAACTGGAAGACGAACCCGAAGACGTCGGCGCGGAGCTCGGTGAGCGCGGCATCGTCGAGCCCGTCGTAGCGGCGACCGCCGACCGAGACCGTGCCAGCGGTCGGGGTGTCGAGGGCGCCGAGGATGTGGAGCAGGGTGCTCTTCCCCGAGCCCGACGGCCCCATGATCGCGAGCAGCTCACCGGTCGCGATCTCGAGGTCGACCCCGCGCAGCGCCCGGACCTCGGTCGCCCCCGCTCCGAATACCTTCTCGAGGCTCGACGCGGCGAGCGCGGGCCGCACGTCCGGACTCTCGTGCTCGGGGCCGCTGCGGTGGGATCCGATCACACCGCAAGAATCGCCGACGGCGGCTCGGCCCGAATCCGCCCGGACTACCGAGCTCCCGTCAGTAGCCTCCGACCGGCAGCCGCTCAGCCCGCAGCGGTCAGGGTCTCGCCGCTCTGCGGATCGAACAGCTTCAGCTTCGTCGCGTCGACCCAGAGCTCGGCCTGCTCGCCTCGCCTGACCTCGCTCGCGGCATCGAGGCGGGCGACGATCTGACCCTCGCCGGAGCTCGGCAGGTCCTCTGCGCCGACGTCGGCGGCGAGCTCGTCGAGGTCGGCTGAGCGGATCGCCTCGGCCTCGATCTTGAAGTAGGCGTACAGCTCCGACCCCATCGACTCGACGAGATC
Organism: Solirubrobacterales bacterium; assembly: GCA_035461385.1. Classification (GTDB taxonomy): domain Bacteria; phylum Actinomycetota; class Thermoleophilia; order Solirubrobacterales; family 70-9; genus DATHVI01. Next base: position 5,637 of record DATHVI010000068.1, on the reverse strand, counting down.
GATCCGGGCATCGAAGGTGTGGCCGCGGTCCCGGGCGTCGCCGACCAGCGCGGCGTCCTCGAAGCTCTCGGGACGGATCCCTGCGATCACCTCGCGGCCGCTCTCGAGCTTGCCGGCGTCCTCGGGGATCGGGACGTCGCCGAACGGCAGCTTCGCGGTCCCGTCCTCGATTCGGGCCGGCAGGAAGTTCATCGCCGGCGAGCCGATGAAGCCGGCGACGAAGATGTTGCGCGGCTGCGAGTAGAGCTCGGCCGGTGTCCCGACCTGCTGGAGGACTCCGGCCCGCATCACCGCGACCCGATCTCCGAGGGTCATCGCCTCGGTCTGGTCGTGGGTGACGTAGACGGTCGTCGTCTCGAGGTCCTGCTGCAGGCGCGCGACCTCGGTCCGCATCTGCACGCGCAGCTTGGCGTCGAGATTCGACAGCGGCTCGTCCATCAGGAACGCCTTCGGCTCGCGGACGATCGCCCTGCCCATCGCGACGCGCTGGCGCTGGCCGCCCGAGAGGTTCGCTGGCTTGCGGTCGAGGTGCGGTGAGAGGTCGAGGATCTCCGCGGCCTCCTCGACCCGCTTCGTGATCTCATCGTCGGCGATGCCGGCCAGCTTCAGCGGGAAGGCCATGTTCTCGCGCACGCTCATGTGCGGATAGAGGGCGTAGTTCTGGAACACCATCGCGACGTCGCGGTCCTTCGGGGCGATCTGGTTGACGACCTCGCCCCCGATCCGCAGCTCGCCGTCGGTGATGTCCTCGAGCCCCGCGATCATCCGCAGTGCCGTCGACTTCCCGCAGCCCGAGGGGCCGACGAGGATCACGAACTCCCCGTCGCCGATCTCGAGGCTCATGTCCTTGACCGCCTCGTAGCCGTCGGGGAAGCGCTTGGTGAGGTTGTCGAGGGTGATCTCAGCCATCGCTTGACCCTCCTTTCTGTGGTCGGGGCTTGCCGGCGTCCGTGCTCATCCCTTGACGGCTCCGGAGGTGAGGCCGGCGACGATCCGGCGCTGGAAGATGAGGACGAAGATGATGATCGGGATCGTCACCAGCACGGCGGCGGCGGAGATGCTCGCCGTCGGCGCGGTGAACTGCGACTCGTCGCCGGTGAAGAAGGCGAGCGCCGCGGGGACCGTCTGCGCTCCCTCGGGAGAGGAGGTGAGCGAGATCGCGAACACGAAGTCGTTCCAGCAGAAGATGAAGACGAGGATCGCGGCGGTGAACACCCCGGGCGCGGCGAGCGGAACGATCACCTTCCTGTAGGCCTGGAACGGCGTCGCCCCGTCGACCTGAGCCGCCTGCTCGAGGTCCCAGGGGATCTCGCGGAAGAAGGCGACGAGGACGTAGATCGCGAGCGGCAGCGAGAAGGTGAGGTAGGGGATGATCAGGCCGGGATAGGTGTCGTAGATGCCGAGCGCGCGCCACATGTCGAACAGCGGGCCGACGGTCGAGATCGGCGGGAACATCGCCACCGCGAGCGCCCCGGCGAGAATCGCCGTCTTGCCCGGGAAGTCGAGCCGCGCGATCGCGTAGGCCGCGAACGACGCGAGGACGATCGCGATCACGGTCGCGATCAGCGCGATGCCGATCGAGTTGATCAGCGGACGCAGGAGCGGGCTGTCGAGGCCGCCCTCGAACAGCGAGTTGTAGTTCTGGAACGTGACCTCCTGAGGGATGAACCGCCCGTCGCCGACCTGCGCCGGTCGCTTCAGCGACAGCGAGACGATCCAGAGGACGGGCAGCAGCGCGAAGGCCAGCAGCGCAACCAGCCCGACGGTCCAGATCGTGTACTCGCGGCTGCTTCGCTGCATCAGCTCACCACCTCACCGTGCCTCCCGCTCCCGTCCCGGGACGCTCGCCCCGAGGAAGCGGACGAACATGAACGCGATCGTCAGCACCAGCAGGAAGATCAGCACCGACACCGCCGAGCCGAGGCCGAGGTTGAGGCGTGAGATCAGCTGGTTGTAGCCGAGGATCGACAGCGACTCGGTCTGCTGGCCGCCGCCGGTCATGATGAAGACCGTGTCGAAGACCCGGAACGCGTCGAGGGTCCGGAACAGCAGCGCGACGACGATCGCCGGCTTCATCAGCGGCAGCGTGATCCGGAAGAAGCGCTGGACCGCGTTCGCGCCGTCGACCTTGGCCGCCTCGTAGAGGCCCTCGTCGATCGTCGTCAGGCCGGCCAGCAGGAGCAGGGCGATGAACGGCGTCGTCTTCCAGACCTCGGCGAGGATGATCACCGTGAAGGCGCTCCAGCGGTCGCCGAACCACGCCTTCTCGGCGTCGACGAGCGGCAGGTTGTTGACGAATCCCGACTCCGGGTCGAACGCGTAGAACCAGGAGAACGCGGCGACGACGGTGATGATCCCGTACGGGATCAGCACCGAGACCCGGACGACGCCGCGGGCGAATATCGCTCGGTACATCACCAGCGCGATCGCGAACCCGAGCACGAACTCGATCGAGACCGTGACCGCGGTGATGAACGCGGTGTTGAAGAGGTCCTCCCACCACAGCGACGACGTCAGCACGGTGACGTAGTTGTCGAGGCCGACGAACCCGCCCTCACCGGGGAAGCGGAGGTCGATGTCCTGCATCGAGAGGACGAACGCGTAGGTGATCGGATACGCGGTGACGAGCAGCATCGCGATCACCGCCGGGGCGCACAGCATCCATCCCAGCCGCCGCTCGGACCTGGTGCGGTCGCTCGCGGCCCGGGTGCGCGCGACGGGCTCGGCGGAGGCCTCCATCTACAACAGCCCCTCGACGTCGACCGCCTGCTGCACGTAATCGCGCAGCCGGTCGTAGGTGGGAGCCGGATCCTCCGGATCGATGTCCGCGGGTGGGTGCAGCGAGCGCTGAATCGCGAGCGAGAGGTCCTGGTAGGCGGGCGACTGCGACGGGCGAGGGACGGCGGTCTCGATCGCCTCGCGGAGGATCTCGACGAAGCCGGGGTAGATCTCCTCGATCACCGGCCGGTCATAGAGCTCCTCGAGCACCGGCGGCAGCCCGCCGGCCTCGGCGATCGCGATCTGGTTCTCCGGCTGGATCAGGCATTCGATCGCCTCGAATGCGAGCTCCTTGTTGTCGGAGAACGACGACACCGCGAGGTTGATGCCGCCGAGCGGCGGCGCGCTCTGGCGGCCGGCCTCGACCCGCGGGTAGGGGGCCGCGTCCATGTTCTTGAACACGTTCGGCGCCTCCTCCTTCGCGCTCGGGTGGACGAAGGGGTAGTTGACCATGAACGCCGAGCCCCCGTCCTGGAACGCGAGCCGCCCGCTGTCCTCGTCGGAGGTGCTGATGTCGGGGGCCGCCGCCGGGGAGCGGGCGATGCGGCCCATGATCGCGAGCGCGTCCTCCGTCGGGCCCTCGGCGAGGTCGATCTGCTCGGGCCCGGAGAGGATCTCCGTCCCGGCCGAGGCGATCAGCGCGTTCGCCCAGACGACGAGGCCCTCGTAGCGGTCTGCCTGCACCTGGATCCTGCCGCCCTCGCCGTTCTCCTCGAGCCGGACGCCCTCCTCGATCATCTCGTCCCACGTCTCCGGGGGCTGGTCGACCCGGTCGGAGCGGTACCACAGAAGCTGGGTGTTGGTCCAGATCGGAGCCGCGTACAGACGCCCCTCGTAGCGCGCTGTCTCGAGCACGCTGTCGAACACCCCCTGCGAGACCGCGTCCGCCTGCTGCCCGGTCCATTCCTCGATCCAGCCCGCGTTCGCGAACTCCCCGGTCCAGATCACGTCCATGCCGATGATGTCGATCGTCGAGTCCTCGGCGCCGAGCCGCCGGACGAGCTGCTCGCGCTGGCCGTCGGCGTCGGCGGGGAGGAAGTCGAACTCGATCTGGTAGCGCCCGTTCGACTGCTGCGAGCATTGACGCGCGGCCTGCTGCGGTCCGCCTCCCGGCTCGTTGAAGATGAACCACCGCAGCGTGTTGTCGTCGCTGCCGCCGCCCCCGCACCCCGCCAGCAGGAGGCCCAGTCCGACGACGGCGGCGAGGGCCGCAACGAGTGCCAGCGAAGACCTGTGCCTCTGCACCTCTCCTCCGTCGGTCAGGGACTCACTGTCTGCCGGACCCTATCCCCCGAAACCCGGTTCGCAAACCCCCCGCGGCGGACGCCGCTCAGGTCGAGGCGCGGAGGACCACGCCGTGTCCCGGCCGGAGCGTCTCGCCGTCCTCGGCGGCGGCGGGCGCCGTCGCGACCGCCACCTCGCCACGAACCGGAAGCGGAACCTCGGTCGCGGTGAGGTTGAGCGCCACGGCATGGTCGCCGCGGCGGTAGGCGACCGCTCCGTCGGCCGGATCGAGGAGCTCGAAGCGTCCGAGCTCGTGCCGGATCGCGATCAGGCGGCGGTGGAGCTCGAGCAGCGACGCCGGGTCGCCCTCCTGGCCGGCGACGCTCGCCTGCTCGGGGTCGAGGGCCGGTAGCCACGGGTCCCCGGTGCTGAAGCCGCCGCCAGCCGTCGGGGTCCACTGCATCGGATGGCGGTGAGCGTCGCGGCCGTGGCGGTCTCGCGGCGGGGAGCCGCCGGGCCCGTCGAGCATCCCGATCTCGTCCCCCTGGTAGACGAATGCCGTCCCCGGAAGCGTCAGCAGCAGCATCGCCGCGAGGCGCGCGCCGCTACGGCCGACGCGGCTTGCGATCCGCGGGAAGTCGTGGTTCCCGAGCACCCAGGCGACCCGCCCGAGCTCCGCCGCCGGGCTGATCGCCGCGGCGAGCGCCGCCCCGTCCCAGCGGCTGTGGAGGAGCTCGAACGAGAACACGAGGTCGAAGCACTCCAGGTACGGGTGGACGCGGTCGGTCGGCATGTAGACCTCGCCGACGAGGAGCGCGTCGCCCGCCGCCTCCCGCAGTGTCGCCATCGCCGCGACGGCTTGGTCGAACCCCCGCGAGTGGCGATGCTCGAGCTCGCCGTGCTCGGGGTGAAGCGGCAGCGGGAACGGCTCGTTCGCCACCGGATCGTCGCGGAGCTCGGGGTCCTTGGCGATCCGCTCGGCGGCATCGACCCGGAACCCGTCGATCCCGCGCTCGATCCAGAACCGAACGACTCGCGCGATCGCCTCGCGCACCTCGGCCTTTCGCCAGTCGAGGTCCGGCTGCTCGGGATAGAACGAGTGCAGGTACCAGCGACCGGTGCGGTCGTCCCGGCTCCACGCCGGCCCGCCGAATGCCGCCCGCCAGTTGTTCTGCGGGCCGTCGCGATCGGACCACACGTACCAGTCGGGATGCCGGCGAAACCACGGGTGCTCGATCGACGTGTGCGAAGGGATCAGGTCGAGCAGGACTCGCAGGCCGCGACGGTGGGCGCCGGCGAGGAGGCGGTCGACGTCGTCGAGGCTGCCGAGCGCCGGGTCGACCCCGGTGTGGTCGCTGACGTCGTAGCCCGAGTCGGCGAGCGGCGACGGGTAGATCGGCGAGAGCCAGATCGCGTCGACGCCGAGGCCGGCGATGTAGTCGAGCCGTTCGATGATCCCGGTGAGGTCGCCGACGCCGTCGCCGTCCGAGTCCCGGAACGACCGCGGATACACCTGGTAGACGACCGCGTCCCGCCACCACGGGTCGGCTCCGGTCCGGGCTCCGGATGACCCCGACGGGCGATGAGAGTCGCGTTCCGGCGCTCGCACGCGGCGCGCTGCTCAGGTCCGTCTCG
>DATHVI010000067.1:0-57242 GCA_035461385.1 Solirubrobacterales bacterium | reverse complement strand
CGTCGCCGCCGCATAGCGCCCGATGCCGTGATCCCCCCCGAAGCGACGAGCGGGAGCCTACGCGCGTGCGACCGGCTCGCCCGGATGCGAGGAGTCTTCGAACTCGCGGAACAGGCCGGTGACGACAAACGCCACCTGCTCGCCGATGTCGACGGCGTTGTCGCCGATCCGCTCGATCGCGCGGGCGACGAGGATCATCGTCATCGCCCACTCGCGGCGGTCGTGGTCGTCGCCGATCTCGAGCGCGATCTGGAAGATCTCCCGGTTCATCCGATCGACGACGTCGTCCTGGCGGACGAGGTCGCGAGCGAGCTCGACGTCGCGGTCGGCGAACGCCCGCTTCGCCTGCGAGACCAGGCTTCCGACCTGCTGGCCCATAGTCAGGATGTCGCGCAGGATCCGCTCGTCGGCGGGCGGCTCGTGGCCCGCGACCGGGATCAGCTTGGCGACGTTCACGCACTGATCGCCCATCCGCTCGATGTTCTTCATCACGTGGAGGAGCGCCGCGATCAGGCGCAGGTCGGTGGCCACCGGAGCCTGAGTTGCGAGCAGCGTCAGGATCGATTGGTGGATCTCGAGGTAGCGGCCGTCGATCACGTCGTCGTCGGCGATCACGATCTCCGCCAGCTCGGTGTCCTGGTGCTGAGCCGCCTCGACCGTCCGCTCGAGCGCCCGGGCGACGAGGTCGAGGCCGCCGAGGGCCCGCTCCTCGAGCTCTCGAAGGTCCGCCTGGTATGCGACGCGCGCCTGCTCGGGCATCAGCCCACCTTCCCGGTGACGTAGTCCTCCGTCCGCTGGTCGGAGGGGTTGGTGAACACCTTCTCGGTGTCGTCGTACTCGACGACCTTGCCCGTCCGGTGCTTGCCTTCGTCGTGCATCTCGACGATCAGGAACGCAGTCGCGTCGGAGACGCGGGCGGCCTGCTGCATGTTGTGGGTGACGATCACGATCGAGTAGTCCTCGCGCAGCTCGAGCATCAGGTCCTCGATCTTCCCGGTCGAGATCGGGTCGAGGGCGGAGCACGGCTCGTCCATCAGGATCACGTCGGGATCGGTGGCCAGCGCCCGAGCGATGCACAGTCGCTGCTGCTGGCCGCCCGACATCCCGAGCGCGCTCGAGTCGAGGCGGTCCTTGACCTCGTCCCAGAGCGCCGCCCCCTCGAGCGCCCGCTGGACGCGGCCGTCGAGGTCGTCGCTCATCCCCAGCACCTTGGGGCCGAAAGCGACGTTCTCGTAGATCGACTTCGGGAACGGGTTCGGCTTCTGGAACACCATCCCGATCAGCTGCCGAACCCTGACCGGGTCGACCTTGGGCGCGTAGAGGTCCTCGCCGTGGTAGAGGATCTGGCCCTCGACCCTCGCGGTCGGGATGAGGTCGTTCATCCGGTTGAGCGTGCGAAGCAGCGTGCTCTTGCCGCACCCAGAGGGGCCGATCAGCGCCGTGATCGAATGCTTGTGGATGTTCATCGTCACGCTGCGCACCGCCGGGACGCCGGCGTACTTGACCCAGACGTCCGAGAGCTCGAACACCTTCTCGCGCTGCCAGACGTGAGCCTGGGCGCCGAACCCCTCCCGCGCCCGCGCCGCCCCGGCGACGTCGAGCGTCGCCCGGTCGGCCCCTTTCGAGAGCAGTTCGTCTTCGGTTCGGCGAGAACGCTCGGTCTCGGTGTGCTCTTCGTCGGTCACGCTCTCGGGCATGGTAGTTCGACCCCCGTCGCTGGTTCGGACACGGTCATCAGTTCTGCTCCAGTCGCTTCCGGTAGCGGTTGCGGATGTAGATCGCGATCGAGTTCATCGTCAGCAGCAGGACGAGCAGGACGATGATCGCCGCGGCCGCCAGGGTCCGGAACTCCTCCTGGGGCCGCGCCAGGTAGTTGAAGATCGTCAGCGGGATCGCGGTGAACTGGCTGTCGAAGCCGAGCCAGTCCTGCGGGGTGAGCTCGGGATTGAAGGTGATGAACGTGACCCCGCCGACGAGCAGCAGCGGCGCCGTCTCCCCGATCGCGCGCGAGAGCGCGAGGATCATCCCGGTCGCCACCCCGGGCACCGCCGCCGGCAGCACCTGGTGGCGGATCGTCTGCCACTTCGTCGCCCCGAGCGCGAGCGCCCCCTGGCGGATCGAGTCGGGGACCGCCCGGATCGCCTCCCGGGAGGCGAGGATGACGGTCGGCAGCACCATCATCGACAGGGTGATCGACCCGGCGAGGATCACCGGGCCGAGGCTGAGGGGGCCGCGGACGATGAACGCCAGCCCGAGGATGCCGAAGACGATCGAGGGCACCGCGGCGAGGTTCTGGATGTTGACCTCGATCAGCTTGTTCCACCACCGATCCTTGTCGGCGTACTCCTCGAGGTAGATCGCACAGCCGAGGGCGAGCGGCAGGGTGATCGCGGCGACGCCGACCATCAAGTAGGCCGAGCCGACGATCGCCGACTGGATCCCCGCCTGGTCGGGGAGCGCCGACGGGAAGTCGGTGATCAGGTCGAGGTTCAGCCGCGGCAGCCCGTCGATGAACGCCTCGACGATCAGCGTCACCAGCATCGCGATCCCGATCCCGACGCTGAACAGAAGGAAGCCCTTGAACGCGAGCTCCTTCGCCCGCGTCACCCCGACCGAGCCGCGCTCGGTGGCGAGCCGAGCGGCATTGATCGTCGCCCGCTGGCGGCGACCCTGGCGGCCGGCCATCAGTCGTACACCTGCCTGTACTTGCGGACCAGGCGGATGCTGACCATGTTGATCAGGAACGTCATCACGAACAGCACCGCGCCGACGGCGAAGATCGTCTTGTACGTGATCGAGCCGGTGGCGATGTCCCCGGAGCCGGTGGTCGCGATGAACGCGGTCATCGTCATCATCGGCTCGAGCGGGTTGATCGTCAGGTTCGGGATCAGGCCGGCGACGAGCAGGACGACGATCGTCTCGCCAATCGCCCGCGAGAACCCGAGCACGAAGCCGGCGATGATCCCCGACAGCGCCGCCGGGACGACGACCCGGGTCGAGACCTGGAGCTTGTTCGAGCCGAGGCCGTAGGCGGCCTCGCGAAGCCCCCGCGGCACCGCCGACATCGAGTCCTCGGCGATCGAGGCGACCGTGGGGATGATCATGATCCCGAGGATGACCCCGGCCGCGAGGACCATCGAGACCGGGTTCGGCGTGCCGGGGAGAATCGGGATCGCCTCCCAGACATCGACCAGGGCCGGGAGCACGAAGACGATCCCGAAGAACCCGTAGGCGACGGTCGGGATCCCCTCGAGCACCTCGAGCACGGGCTTGACGACCCGGCGCTGCCGGGGCTTCGCGTACTCGCTCATCCAGATCGCCGCACCGAGCCCGAACGGAATCGCGAACACCATCGCCCAGAACGTCACCATCAGCGTGCCGACGACGATCGGGATCACCCCGAAGCTCGCCGGGGTGAACGTCGGTGCCCAGTCGGTCCCGAAGAAGAAGTCGCCCGCCGGGACCTCGCTGAAGAAGTCGATCGTCGGGCCGACGAGCGAGATGACGATCCCGACCGTGATCGCGACGGAGAGCAGCGCGGCCGCGAACAGCAGCCCCTGGATCACCAGCTCGCCGTAGCGACGGCGCGCGACCCCCAGGGTCCGCCGCGGGGCGGGCCCGGGGATCGCGCTTGCCTCAGTCGTCGAGTGCATTCCGTCGCGGTGAGTGGCTGGTGATTCCTCTTCGAGTGCGGGCTAGCTCCCGGCCAGCTCGTCGACCTTCGTCTGCGACTCCGACGCCTGCTCCTCGGTGAGCGGGACGAACAGCGCCTGCTCGGCGATCGCGTCCTGGTTCGCGATGTAGAACTCGAGGAACGCGAGCACCTCCGGACGCTGGAGCGCCTCGGCCGACGGGTACATGAAGAGCCCGCGTCCGAGCGGCTGGTAGCTGCCGTCCTGCACCGTCTCGGTGCTCGGCTCGACGCAGCCGTCGCCGCCGTCGATCTGGAGCGGCTTCACCGTGCCCTCGTTCTCCTGGGCGAAGGAGAGGCCGAAGTAGCCCATCCCGCCGACGCTTCCGGAGACTCCGCGGACCGTCTGGTTGTCGTCCTCGCCGACGTTGTTGTAGTCGGTGCGCTGCTGGCCCTCCTCACCGTTGATCGCCTCGGTGAAGTAGTCGAAGGTGCCCGAGTCGGTGCCCGGCCCGAACAGCTCGAGGTCCTCGCTGAAGTCGGCGTCGAGGCCGTCGATCTCAGACCAGCTCGAGACGTTCGAGCCCTTGTCCCAAACCTGGTTGAGCTGCTCGACGGTCATGCACTCGACCGGGTTCTCCGGGTTGACGACGACGGTGAGGCCGTCGTTCGCAACCTGGATCTCCTCGAACTCGATGCCGTTCTCCTCGCAGGCCGCGACCTCGTCCTCCTCGATCTGGCGCGAGGCATCGCTGACGTCGGTCTCGCCGACGCAGAACTTCTCGAACCCTCCGCCGGTGCCGGAGGTGCCGACGACGACGCGGACGTCGGGGTTCTCGGCCTGGAACAGCTCCGCGGCCACCTCGGCGAGCGGCGCAACCGTGCTCGAGCCGTCGATCTGGATCGTGCCCGAGAGATCGCCCCCGCCGTCGGCGCTGGCGGAGCCGCCGTCGCTGTCGTCGTCGCCGCCGCAAGCCGCGACGCCAAGCGCGAGCGCTGCGACCGCGCCAGCGGTCACCAACCACTTCTTAGAGATCACTTCGCTGGTCTCCTTCTTTCGTATTCGCTCGCACGCGAGCGTGGTCTTGCTCCTTCGACGGGGGGCGCACCGAGGCGCGGGGCCGAGGCGCAGGAAGAGCTTCCCCCGTGCTGGAGCCAGCGTCGCAGCGACATGTCCGCAAGGTTGTTACCGCGCGGTGGCGGAGTTGTAAAAAGGATGTGAACCGGCGCCGCGCCTAACCCGTTTGGGCGGCCCGCTGGGGGGCGCCGTTGTCGGTCGTGACCCCGACGGGGTCCGGCTCGGCCCCGTCGCCGGCGGCGGTGGCGTCGAGGTCCGCGGCCGCCGGCGCGTCGGCGGCGACCGGCTCGGCCTCGAACCGATAGCCGACACCGAAGTGGGTGTGGATGTACTGCCAGCTCGGCGAGAGCTTGGTCAGCTTCGACCGCAGCTTGCGGACGAAGACGTCGACCGAGCGGTCGCCGTGCGCCATCGCGTAGCCCCAGACCCGCTGGTAGATCTCCTCGCGCTCGATCACCCGACCGTTCGCCTCGGCGAGCACCTGGAGGAGCTCGAACTCGCGCCGGGTCAGGCCGAGGCTGCGATCGGCGACGAACGCCTGGTACTGATCGGCCCGGACCTCGAGCTCGCCGGCGACCATCGGGCCGGTCTCGGCCCGCGGCCGGCTGCGGCGGCGACGGCGAACGACCGCTTCGATCCGCGCCATCACCTCCTCCGGGTGCGAGGGCTTGGCGATCCAGTCGTCGGCGCCGAGCCGCAGGCCGCGGACGCGCTGGGCGACGGTCGATCCCTGGGTGCAGACGACCACGCCGAGGTCGGGGAGCATCCCGCTGACCCGCTCGAGGTACTCCCAGCCAAGCGAGCCGAGCAGCGAGACGTCGATCAGGAGGGCGTTGAGCTTCATCGCCACGAGCTCGTCCGGGGGAAGGCTCGAGGAGACGATGCGGTATTCCCAGCCGGCGGCCTCGAAGCGTCGCGCGAGGACGCGGAGGAAACCGCTGTCGTCGTCGATGACGGCGAGGCGGATTGTTCCCGGCTGTGAGCTCATCTCGTGGATCGGGGCGGAGGGCGTCCCGTGATCCTCGTAGCCATACTAGTCGCGCGAACGGCACCGACAGCGCCTGTTCACAGCCTTTTCACAGCTCGCTTCCCCGAATCTTCACCAGCTTGCGGCTTTCTGCAAGCAGACTCCCGGCCAACGAGATCCTCTCTCGTGCAGCGCGCGGCCTCACTCCCTGCCCCGGGCCGCGCGCTCTCTATTTCCGGAACCGGCGCGCTCGGGCGACTCGAATCAGCCGGCCGAGCGGACGGCCGCTCGCGGTCGCGCTAACCTCCATGCCTGAAGGCCGGCAGATGCCGGAAAAGACGTGCCAGCGCCCCTCGTTCTCGGTTTCACGACCTCCGTGGTTCGCAGCACATCACCGTGGAGGTACATCCCATGGCAACTGGAACCGTGAAGTGGTTCAACGACGACAAGGGCTTCGGCTTCATCACCCCGGACGACGGCTCTCAGGACCTGTTCGTCCATCAGAGCGCGATCGCCACCGAGGGCTTCCGCAGCCTCTCCGAGGGCGCCAAGGTCTCGTACGAGACCGAGGAGAGCGACAAGGGCCCGCGCGCGGTCAACGTTCAGGCCGTCTAGCAGAGCCGCAAACCGAAGCTTCGAAAGGCCCCCGGACCGGGGGCCTTTCGCGTCCAAGGGGGCCTACTCGATAGAGCCGGCCTCGACCAGGACCAGGATCAGGATCCCGACGACGACCCGGTAGACGATGAACGGAAGCGTCGAGTGCCGGCGAAGGAAGGCAAGCAGCCCGGCGATCGCTGCGTACCCGGAGACGAAGGCGAGCACCGTCGCGACGATCGCTGGGCCGGCCGAGATCCCGATTGCCGTCTCGCCGATCACCTCCGCGAAGAGCTCGTAGATCCCCGCCGCGAACACCGCCGGGATCGAGAGCAGGAACGAGTAGCGAGCGGCGGCCTCGCGCCGCAGGCCGACGAACAGGCCCGCGGTCAGCGTGACGCCGGAGCGGGAGACGCCGGGAACGAGCGCCGCCGCCTGGGCGAGGCCGATGAAGAGCGCATCCCCGAGCCGCAGCGCGCGCAGCGGGCGGACGTGCGAGGCCGTCCACTCAGCGATCAGCAACAGCACCCCGAGCCCGATCATCGTCCAGGCCAGGAGCCTCAGGTTGCGCGCCCCGGTCTCGACGTCGGCGGCGAAGACGACGCCGAGGACGACGATCGGGATCGTGCCGATGACGATGAACCAGCCGAGGCGCGCCTCGAAGGCGAGCTCGCGCAGCGGCTTGCCGAGGCCGCGGAGCCAGGCGGCCGCGATCCGCACCAGGTCGTGGCGGAAGTAGATCACCACCGCCGCCAGGGTCCCGACCTGCGTGATCGCGGTGAACGCCGCGCCGGGGTCGTCCCACCCGAACACCGCGGGCACGAACCGGAGGTGCGCGGTGCTCGAGATCGGCAGGAACTCGGTGAGGCCCTGGATGATCCCGAGCACGATCGCCTCGAGCAGGGACATGGTCGCGAGATGCTAGGCGCTGATCGTGAACGCGTTAGTGTTCCGGGAGTGAGCCGGATCGTTCGCTTCATCGCCGTCGTCGCCGCAGCGATCGCCGCGCTGCTCGCGCTCGCCCCGGCGGCGCTCGCAGCCGAAGGCCTGTGGGGCCCGATCGACGACAAGGTGATCACCTTCTTCGCCTTCGGGGTGATGATCTTCTTCGTCGCCTTCGTCGTCATCCTCTCGCTGATCCAGATCCGGCTCGAGAGCCGCAAGCAGCGCGCCCGCGAGGATCTCGAGCGCCTGCGAAGGCCGTAGCGAGGCGACGCAACGACCACGAACGTGGGATCACCCGAACGGGAGGTGGGTGAATCAACGTTCGTGCCGCTTGCCCGGCCATAGACTGAAGGCCGTGCCCGAGGGGTCGAAGGTCCGCTACGAGCGCCGGGGAGCGGCGGCGGTGCTGACGATCGATCGGCCGGAGCGGCGGAATGCGGTCGACGACGAGACTGCTGGGCTGCTGCTCGAGCGGTTCCGCGAGTTCGAAGCCGACGACAGCGCCCGCGTCCTCGTTCTCACCGGTCAGGGCCCGGAGGCGTTCTGCGCCGGCGCCGACCTCAAGGCGGTGGCCGAGCGCGGAGCGGAGCTCGGCTCGATGGAGGATCCCGAGCAGGCGGTCCGCGACTGGCTCGACGAGCGCCCGGACGGGCCGCTCGGGTTCACCCGGCTCGAGGCCTCAAAGCCGACGATCGCCGCGATCTCCGGCTGGTGTCTCGCCGGCGGGCTCGAGCTGGCGCTGTGGTGCGATCTGCGGGTAGCCACCGACGATGCGCAGCTCGGGTTCACCGAACGGCGGTTCGGCGTCCCGCTGATCGACGGCGGAACCCAGCGACTGCCGCGACTCGTCGGACAGGGTCGGGCGCTCGAGATGATCCTCACCGGCCGCGTCGTCGACGCCGACGAGGCCCTGCGCTGGGGCCTCGTCAACGAGGTGGTCGCTCCCGGCGCCCATCTCGAGCGCGCCCTCGCGATCGCCGACGGCATCGCCGCCTTCCCACAGCCGACGATGCTCTCCGACCGCCGCGCCGCGCTCGAGGGCTCCGGCCTCCCGCTCGCCGACGGCCTCGCCCTCGAGGCCCGGCTCGGCGCCGCGTCGGTGATCACCGGCGTCCGCGGCGCCGCCCGCTTCGCCGCCGGCGAGGGCCGCGGCGCCGAGGGCGCGGGCGTCTGACCGGGCCTGCTTCGGGAGCCAGCGAAAACACCAGCGCCCGGCACCCCTGGGCGCGAGAGCAGATCAAGAAGCCTGCGGCGTAGCCGCAGGCCAGAGATTCTGGCGGGAGCGGAGGAGGTGGCCGGAGTAATTCACGGGTCGATTCGGAACTCGTCGAGGAGGCGCTTCTCGGACTCGCCCTCGATCGTCGCGACGACCTCGATGTGCTCGGCGAGGGGGGTGCCGCGGAGCTTGGTCGCAAGCAGGTCGTCGACCTGGAAGACGCCGGCCGAGTTGTTCATCGCGACTTCGACCCGGACCGCTCGGTCGGTCCCGGCGGAGATCTCGATCGCGTCGATCGCCGCCGCCGAGATCGAATGGATGCCGACCTGCCCCGCCGAGACGGGAACGCGTGAGCGACCGTGCGCCATGTCGAGCGCGTCCGCGACCCGGACCACTCCGGCCTCGACGGTGTAGGGCTGGCCGCGGCGGCGGTGGCCGATGATCGCGTGCAACGCCTCGCTGACGACCACCCCGAGCTCGGGGTCTCCGTAGCTGCCCGCGAGCAGGTCGCGGAGCTTGCGGTAGGCGAGGAAGAGGCTGAACTCCTCGTGGTCGGCGCGGTGGATGCCCATCCCGACGTCGTGGAGCAGCGCCCCCGCGGCGACGACGACCTCGGCGTCGCGGTCGCGCATCCCGTGATCGGCGACCATCGCCGGCTGCACCCCGGCCTTGACGAGGAGCCGGAGCAGCCGCAGGGCGACGTTGAGGACGATCTGGACGTGGACCCAGGAGTGGTCGGACATCCCGAGCCGCTCCGAGTTCACCTGGGCCATGTGCCACCACGCGCCGACCTCGGCGTCGGCGTTGACCGCCTCGATCAGCGCCTCGAGCCGCCGGTTGCCGCGGGTGGGCGCCCGCACCCGCGCCGACTCGATCGCCTCGGAGGGCGTGCGACCGCGCTCGCCCGGACCGCTCGGAACGTCCTCGGCGGCTGAGGCCGCGGCGCTCGCGTCGGGGTCGCGTTCGTTCGCCACCCGGGCATCCTCCCACCCCGCCCGTCTTCGTGTCTCGGGCCGGTTTTCCGCCCGGCGGCGCCCCTACGCTGCCCGGTAGAGGATCGTGGCGACCCCGGGGCGTTCGAGTGGACAGTGTCGGAGCACCGGTCTTGCCGTTCCCGAGTGCAGCTGCCGGCGCTGCCTCGAGGAGATGCTGATCCGCTTTCGGCCCGAGTTGATGCCGGGAGAGATCCGGGTCGCCGGGAGGCCCGAGGGCCGGCGCAAGCGTCCCGGACTCGACCGCGACCGGCCGGGCTGACCGCATTCAGGGGCGATCTCGTCGCTTGGCCGCCTGCGACCGGATCAATAGCATCCGCGCGTGACCGACCTGCTGTCGATCGAGCGTCGCGGCGACGTCGCCGTCGTCACCCTCCAGCGGCCGGAGAAGCGGAACGCGCTCTCGATCGCGCTCCGATCCGAGCTCACCGACGCGCTGCGCGGGCTCTCCGGCGATCGGGGGACCGGGTGCATCGTCCTGACCGGGGCCGGGAGCGTGTTCTGCTCGGGGATGGACACCGACGAGTTCGGAGGCGACCGGCAGCATCGCGAGCGCCTCGTCGAGACGAGCATCGCCCTGTTCGACTCACTGCGCGAGTGCCAGCGGCCGATCGTCGCCGCGGTCAACGGGCCCGCGCTCGCGGGCGGCTTCGCGATCGCGCTCCTGTGCGACCTGCGGGTCGCCGCCCGGACGGCGACCTTCGGATACCCGGAGCTGCCGCGCGGGATCCCGCCCAGCTATGCGGCGGCCCGGGCGGTGCTCCCCGCGACCGTCGCCCAGGAGCTGTGCCTGACCGGGCGGATCGTCGACGCGCGCGAGGCGCAGCGGCTCGGGATCGTCCGCGAGGTGGTGGCCGGCGACGTCACCGACCGGGCGATGCAGGTCGCCGAGCGAATCGCCAGCCTGCCGCGCGGGCCGATGCTCGAGACGAAGCAGCGGACGCTGCTCGAGCGCCGGCACCTGTGGGGGTTCCTGTTCGAGGAGGAGGCGAACGTGCTCAGGAGCACCGTGCTCGGCGACCGGCCGGAGCCAGACGGCGAGGCCGCCTGACCCCGGCCGCCGCCGGGACGGTGGTCAGGATCCGCAGACGGGCCAGGGGCTGGCGCCCGCTCGCGAGTACAGCAGCCCGGCCCGGTAGTCCTGCTCGGCCTCCGAAGCCGCGGCGGGGTTGCCGCTGCCGCCCACCGACTGCCAGGTGGAGAGGTCGAACTGGTACTTCCCGTAGTAGCCGGCCGGATTGACCGCCCCCGGGTCGCCGCCCGACTCGCAGGCGGCGATCGCCTCGAGCGCCCCGCCGGGTGCGGCTTCGCCCGGGACCTGCACCGGGGTCGCGGGGGGCGCGGCCGCGAGCCGCTCCTGGCGACGCGCCTGACGGCGCTCGCGGCGCTCCTCCCGGCGTTCGCGGCGCGCTTCACGGCGCTCGCGGCGCTCGGCGACCCGGCCCAGATGGGCCGTGAGCGAGCGCTCGAACCGCTGGCTCGGCCGCTCGATCATCGGCAGGCCGGTCTCGGTCGTGCCCGCGGTCGGCGCCGACGGCGCCAGCGCGAACCCCGCGCCCGCGGGAACAAGGGCGAACGCGAGGAACGCTGCGCACGCAGCCGCGATCGCGTGACGTCGGTTAACCACGAAAAGGATCACCTCCGGTTGATCCGCCTCACCCGCGGCTCGCGCTCGCGGGCGCCTTCTGCCCCGGACGGCTCTACGCTGCGGGCCTGCCGATCGCGGCCGGTCCGCGGGGCCGCTGCCCGCGGCCCCTGTCCAAGGGCTTCCTACCGCCGAGCAGGGTGGCAGCGAATCCGCGAAATATGTGTGATGGTGGTCACAGTTGCAAAGAAACCCTCATAAGCCGCTCCGCCTGGTCACGCGCTCGTTCGCCGATCGCCCGGCGTTCGGGACCGCGGTCTCCGAAGCGATCCTGATCCGGGTCGCCGCCGGGGAGCTTCCGGCGACGTTCCGGCTCCACCGTCCCGCCCGCGAGCTCGCCTTCGCGAAGCAGGATCGGGTCGCGACCGGGTTCGGCGCCGCGGTCGAGGCGGCCCGCGCGGCCGGCTTCGAGCCGGTGCTCCGCCTCGCCGGTGGACGAGCGGCGGTCTTCCACGAGCGGACGCTCGCGATCGCGTGGTCACAGCCCGAGCCGCGCCCCGTCGCCCGGGTCCAGGAGCGCTTCCGCCAAGCCGCCGAGATCATCACCACGGCGATCCGGGCCGTCGGCGTCGATGCCAGGATCGGCGACATCGACGGCGAGTGGTGCCAGGGGGCCTGGAGCGTCAACGCCCGTGGCGCGGTCAAGCTCGCCGGGATCGGCCAGCGAATGATCGCCGGCGCCGCGCACATCGGCGCCGTCGTCGTCGTCGACCGCGGCGAGCTGATCCGCGAGGCTCTCG
Source organism: Solirubrobacterales bacterium (assembly GCA_035461385.1). GTDB lineage: Bacteria > Actinomycetota > Thermoleophilia > Solirubrobacterales > 70-9 > DATHVI01. The sequence goes on along the minus strand of DATHVI010000067.1, from coordinate 45,434 downwards.
ACCCGGTCTATCGCGCACTCGACGTCGACTGGGATCCCGGCACCGCCGGGAGCATCGCCGCCGAGGTCGGCGGGATCGGGATCGACGAGGTCGAGGCGGCGGTGATCGACGCGCTCGGCGCGCGCTACGACCTCGAGCCGGCAGACCTCGACCCGCAGACGCTCGACCGCGCCGCGGAGCTCGAGCCCAGCCACGTCGCCGACGTCGTCGACCGCTAGCAGCCGGCCGCGAAGGGGCTCTCGTTACATTGAGGGCGTGCGCCTGCTCGCGTTCAGCGACCTGCACCGCGACCTCGCCCGGGCCGAGCGGCTCGTCGAGGCGAGCGGCGACGCCGACGTCGTCGTCGCGGCCGGCGACTACGCGTCCGTCCATCGCGGCCTCGACGATGCGATCGACGCCCTGCGACCGATCGAGGCGCCGACCGTCCTCGTGCCGGGAAACAACGAGACCGCCGACGCGCTCCGCGAGGCGTGTTCCGGCTGGACCGCCGCGACGGTCCTCCACGGCGAGGCGACGGAGGTCGACGGCGTCCCGTTCTTCGGCCTCGGGGCCGGCGTGCCGACGACGCCGTGGGACTGGAGCTTCGACCTCAGCGAGGCCGAGGCCGAGGCGATGCTCGAGCCGTGTCCGCGGGGAGCCGTGCTCGTCGTCCACTCCCCGCCACGCGGGCATTGCGACCGCAGCGGTGCGGGCGACCATCTCGGCAGCGAGGCGATCCTCCGCGCGGTCGAGGCGAAGCAGCCGCGCGTCGCCGTCTGCGGCCACATCCACGAGAGCTGGGGCGCCGAGTCGCGGGTCGGCGACAGCCGGGTCCTCAACCTCGGCCCCGACGGGACCTGGATCGACGTCTGAGCGCGCCGCTCGCGCCGCCGGCGCGCGCGGTGGCCGCGCAAGCGCGCGGCGACGGCCGGCCGGCTCTCCGCTCAGCGCTCGATCGAGATGTTGAAGCGGTTGGTTCCGAGCGCGCCCATCATCCGCAGCCACAGCGGCAGGTACATCTCCGGGCCGCGGGCGGCCGAGACGTCGCCGAGGTCGAGGACCCGATCCGCCGGCCAGCCGATCTCACCGAGCAGCGCGACGACGGTCGACTTCGCGTCGGAGTCGTCGCCGCAGACGAAGATCACGTGCTCGCCAGGGACCCCCGCCGGATCGACCATCACCTCGGCGTTGACGGTGTTCAGCGCCTTGACCACCCGCGACCGGGGGAACGCGGCCTGGATCCGCTCGGCGAGGCTGTCGTCGTTGGCGACCGCGAGGGTCGGGGGCATCCCGCGCGAGAAGTCGAGCGGGTTCGCGACGTCGACGAGCACCTTGCCGGCGAGGTTCTCCTCGCCGGCAGCCGCAAGCGCGTCGAGCGACGCCGTCCCCGCGGTGCAGTTGAAGACCAGCTCGCCGTGCTCGGCCGCGGCGGCGAAGTCGCCCTCGCTCGCGAGCTCGCCCGCCCCGGCGGCCCACTCGACGGCGCCCTCGTTGCCGGCCGCTCGGGAGCCCATCCGGACCTCGTGGCCGAGCTCGGCGAGCCCGGTCCCAATCGTCCTGCCGACGGTTCCCGTTCCGAGCACCCCGATCCTCATCGCGACCACAGTACCTGCCGGCGGCCTACGCGCGGCGGCTCGCCGCCCGCCTACTCGTACTGAAGCGCCTGGATCACGTTCACGCGTGACGCGCGCCGGGCTGGGAAGACCGCGGCGAGGACCGCGAGCAGGACCGCGAGGACGAGGACCGTGATCGGAAGCAGCGGCGAGATCGACAGCACCAGCCCCTCGCCGCGGAGCGCCTGGACGCCCGCGGCGCCGAGCCCGAGCCCGATCACCGCGCCGACGATCGCCCCGAGCAGCACGGTGACGATCGTCTCGTAGCGGACGAGCCTGCGGACCTGGCTGCGCGACGTCCCGATCGCCCGCAGCATCCCGATCTCGCGGGTGCGCTCGAAGATCGTCAGCGAGATCGTGTTGACGACGCCGAACAGCGAGACGAGCACGGCGAGGGCGAGGAGGACGTAGATCAGGGCGATCAGCTGGTCGATCTCTCCCGCCCACTCCTCGCGCAGCTCCTCCTGGTTTCGCGCCTGGGTGTTGGGGAACCGCTCGTCGAGGAACGCGTCGACCCGCTCCCGCATCGCAGCCGGGTCGGCCCCTTCGGCGAAGTTGGCGAGCGTCACCGCGTCGTCGCTCGCCCCGAGCTCGGAGCGCAGGGTGTCGCGCGGCACGGCGAGGTTCTGGACGACGAGCCCGGCCTGGTCGTCGACGCTGCCCTCGACGGTCACCGTCAGCTCGCGGCCGTCGGGGCCGACGAGGCTGAGGCTGTCGCCGACCTCGACCGCGTTGTCCTCGCCCCAGCCCTCCTCGATCAGGGCCCCGGTCGGACCGAGATCCGCGAGCAGTTGATCGTCCCCCTCGACCCAGTCGATCGCGGCGACCTCCGAGATCGTCTCCGGGGTGATCCCGTCGACGCTGGTCTCGCGGTCGAGCTCCTCGACCCGCACCGGGATGAAGCTGAACGGCGCCACCGCCTCGACGCCCTCGACCTCGGCGAGCTCGTCGGCAAGCCGCGGCGGCACCGGCGAGAAGCCGTCGAGATGGAAGATCGCGACGTCGCCGATGAACCGCTCCTCGAGCGTTCGATCGATCGAGGTCCGAAGCGACGACGAGAAGACGCCGACGAAGACGACGAGGGCGACGCCGATCATCAGCGCCGCGGCCGTCGTCGCGGTGCGACCGGGCTGGCGCTGCGAGTTCTCTCGCGCGAGCCGCCCGGTGACCCCCCGCAGCCGCTCGAGCGGCCACCCGATCGCGCTTGCGATCGGGGGTACGAAGCGGCCGCCGAGGAGGGCGAGGCCGATGAAGACGAGGACGAGCCCGAGGCCCATCTGCGCGAGGGCGACCCCGACCTCGCTCGAGGCGAACAGGCCGAGCGAGATCAGCGCGACGCCGAGCACGACCATGATCACGGCGACCACCGTGCGCACCCGGTGGCTGCGCTCGGGAGCGACCGTCTGCGCGCCGGTGCTCTCGCGCAGCGCCTCGAGCGGAGCGACGCGGGTCGCGCGCAGCGCCGGGACGAGCGCGGAGACGACCGTGGCGCCCGTGCCGACGATCAGCGGGACGGCGATCGCCGACGTCGTCAGCACGATCCCCGAGGTCGGCAGCTCCATCCCGAAGCCGCCCAGCAGCGCCTTCAGCGCCTCGACGAAGAGCAGGCCGCCGACGATGCCGAGCGCCGAGGCGATCACCCCGATCAGCGTCGCCTCGATCATCACCGCGGCGAGGACCTGGCGCGAGGAGGCCCCGAGCGTGCGCAGCATCGCGAACTCGCGCACCCGCTGAGCGACCGTGATCGAGAATGTGTTGAAGATCAGGAACGCGCCGACGAAGACGACGATCCCGGCGAAGACCATCAGCGCCACCGTCAGGAAGCCGAAGCCCTCCTTGAGGTCGCTCGAGTCGGCCGCCGCCGCCTGCTCGCCGGTGCGCGCCTGGAGGCCTTCGGGGAGCACCTCCGAGACGCGCTGGGCGAGGAGCTCGGGTGGGACGGCATCACCGGCGGCGATCGAGATCTCGTCGAAGCGCCCCTCCTTGTCGGTCAGGCGCTGGGCCTCCTCGACGGTGAAGACGGCGAGGCTGGCGCCGCCGAGGGCGGTGCCGCCGGCGAACTCGGCGATCCCCGACAGCGTGTACTCGCGGCCGCCCGCGGGACCGCTGACCCGGACTCGGTCGCCGACCTCGAATCCCTCGGCTTCGGCGCTGATGCTGTCGAGCGCGAACTCGTCGCCGGCGGTGGGCTGGGATCCCTCGACGTACTCGAGCGCGTCGTCGAGCGGCTCGGGTAGCGGACTGACGGCGATGTGCGGAGGCCCGCCCGCAGGCGGCCCGATCCGCTCCCCCTCGTCGTCGAGGATCGTGATCGTCGGGTCGGCGATCGCCCCGGCGGCGACCTCGACCCCGTCGACCGACTCGATCCGCTCGAGGACATCGTCCTCGAAGCCCGGCGTCGGCACGTAGCCGAAGTCGCCGCTGACCTCGCTCTGCGGCTGGACCGAGACGTCGATGCCCGCGTAGGCCTGGTCGAAGAGGTCGTCGAACGACCGGTTGACCGAGTCGCTCAGCATCAACGTCCCGGCGATCATCGCGACGCCGAAGAAGACCGCGAGCGCCGTCGCCAGGGCGCGGAGCTTGCGGGCGGAGACGTTGCGGGCGGCGAGGCCGAGCATCGGCGCGAGCCCGGCTAGACCGCGACCTGCATCAGGTCATGGACCTGCGACTCCGACTCGACCCGGGTGTCGGAGTGGACCTTGCCGTCGATGAGGACGACGACGCGGTCGGAGTAGGAGGCGACGCGGGGGTCATGGGTGACCATGATTACCGTGTGGCCGAGGTCGTCGACCGAGCTCCGAAGCAGCTCGAGGACCTGGGCCGAGGACGCCGAGTCGAGATTGCCCGAGGGCTCGTCGGCGAAGACGACCGCGGGCTTGGTGACGAGCGCGCGGGCGATCGCGACCCGCTGCTGCTGGCCACCCGAGAGCTCGGCCGGGCGGTGGGTGCGCCGGTCGGCGATCCCGACCGTCTCGAGCAGCGCCTCGAGGTGGTCGGGGTCGGGCCTGCGGCCGGCGATCCGAAGCGGCAGGGTTACGTTCTCCTCGGCCGAGAGCACCGGGACGAGGTTGAAGAACTGGAAAACGAACCCGAGCTTGTCGCGCCGGAGCTTGGTCAGGCGACGGTCGTCGAGCGAGGTGATCTCGGTGCCGTCGATCCAGACCTCGCCGGCCGTCGGGCGGTCGAGGCCGGCGAGGACGTGCATCAGGGTCGACTTGCCCGAGCCCGAGGGGCCGACGATGCCGGTCAGCTCGCCGGTCGGAAAGCGCAGGTCGACGCCGTCGACGGCGTCGACGGCGGCGTCGCCGCTGCCGAAGCGACGGTGCAGCCCGGCGCAGCGGACGGCGTCGGCGTTCGCGGTCGATGTCGCGGTGTTCTGCTCCATGCGGACGTCCCGGCCCGGAAGGCGCCCCCCGCCACCCCCGGGTCCAAGCTCGCGGGCAAGGTACCCGATCCGCGGCCGCGCCGGGGATGCGGCTCCCCGGCGAGTCCGGGTGCGGCTATCCACACGTCGCCGTCGCGGCGGCGTCCGGCGCTAGTCGATCGTCCAGGTGTCGCCCGACCGCAGCAGCGCGTCGAGGTCGTCGGCGCCGACGTCGCCCTGGGCGGCTTCGAGCTCGCGGGTCATCGGCGCCGCGTAGACGGGGCGCTCGACGGCGCGGAAGACGCCGATCGGCGTCGGCCCGTTCGGCCGCGCGGCGAGGTGGGCGAGCTCGAACGCGAGGCTCGGATTCGGGTCGTGGGCGTCGTGGACGGCGAGGTCGCCGCCGGAGGCGTCGACGTCGTCGACGATCGCCAGCCGGCCGTGGGAGTCGCGGACGACCCCCCGCTCGAGCTCCTCGCCGAAGCGGATCGGCTCGCCGTGCTCGAGGCGGATCTGGTTGCGCGCCTTGTGCTTCCCGCGGACCGCGTCGAAAGCCCCGTCGTTGAAGACGTTGCAGTTCTGGTAGATCTCGACCAGCGCCGAGCCGTTGTGCGCGGCCGCCGCGCGCAGCACCTCGGCCTGATGCTTGCGGTCGGTGTCGACCGTGCGGGCGACGAACGACGCCTCGGCCCCGAGCGCCAGCGCGACCGGGTTGAAGGGATGATCGTGGGAGCCGAACGGAGTCGACTTCGTCACCTTGCCCTCCTCCGAGGTCGGCGAGTACTGGCCCTTGGTGAGCCCGTAGATCTGGTTGTTGAAGAGGAGGATCTTGATCGGCACGTTGCGGCGCAGCGCGTGGATCAGATGGTTGCCGCCGATCGACAGGCCGTCGCCGTCGCCGGTGACGACCCAGATCGAGAGCTCGGGGCGGGCAAGCGCAAGCCCGGTCGCGAGCGCGGGGGCACGGCCGTGGATCCCGTGCAGCCCGTAGGTGCTCATGTAGTACGCGAACCGTCCCGAGCAGCCGATGCCGGCGACGAAGACGTTGCGCTCGGGAGGCACGCCGAGCTCGGGGAGGAACTGCTGGACGGTGGCGAGGATCGCGTAGTCGCCGCATCCCGGGCACCAGCGCGTCTCCTGGTCGGACGCGAAGTCCTTCTTCGTCAGCGTCGCCCCGCCGTTCGCGCTCGCACCGTTGGTCGTTGAGGTCGCCATCAGGCGATCGCCTCCAGTCGCTCGTCCATCGCTCGGTCGAGCTCCTCGGCGAAGATCGGCAGGCCCTCGACCTTGGTGTAGCTCTCGGCGTCGACGAGGTAGTCGGCGCGCAGGATCTTCACCAGCTGGCCGGTGTTGACCTCGGGAACCAGCACCCGGCGGTAGGCGCGGAGCACCTCGCCGGTGTTGCGGGGCAGCGGGTTGAGGTGGTGGAGGTGAGCCGTGGCGACCTTCTTGCCGCGCCGCCGCAGCCGCCGCGCGGCGCCGGTGATCGCGCCGTAGGTCGAGCCCCAGCCGATCACCAGCAGGTCGGCGCCGTCGGGGTCGTCGACCTCGAGCTCCGGCGCTTCGTCGGCGATCCCGGCGACCTTCTCCGCCCGCAGCTCGGTCATCCGGGCGTGGTTCTCGGGCTCATAGCTGATGTGGCCGCTGCGATCCTCCTTCTCGAGCCCGCCGATCACGTGCTCGAGCCCCTTCGTTCCCGGCAGCGCCCAGGGCCGTGCGCCGCGCTCGTCGCGCACGTACGGCTGGAACGGCTCGTCGCCGTTCGGCCCGGTCGCGAAGCGGGGGTCGATCTCGGGCAGCTCGCCGGCGCTGGGGATCAGCCACGGCTCGGAGGAGTTGGCCAGGAACGTGTCGCTGAGCAGGATAACCGGGGTCCGGTAGTCGATCGCGATCCGCGCCGCGTCGAGGGCGGCGTCGAAGCACCGCGCCGGGGTCGAGGCGGCGACGACCGGGATCGGAGACTCCCCGTGACGGCCGTAGAGAACCATCAGCAGATCCGCCGCCTCAGTCTTGGTCGGCATCCCGGTCGAGGGCCCGGCGCGCTGCACGTCGACGATCACCATCGGCAGCTCGAGCATCACCGCGAGCCCGATCGTCTCCTGCTTCAGATCCATCCCCGGCCCGCTCGTCGCGGTCACCCCGAGGTGGCCGCCGAAGGCGGCGCCGAGCGCCATGTTCGCGGCGGCGATCTCGTCCTCCGCCTGGACCGTGCGGACGCCGAGCTTCTTGTGGCGCGAGAGCTCGTGCAGAAGCTCGGACGCGGGTGTGATCGGATAGCTGGCGAGGAACAGCGGCACCCCGCTGCGGACGCTGGCGGAGATCAGCCCGAGGGCGACGGCCTGGGTCCCGTTGATCGCCCTGTAGGTGCCGGGCTCCGCGGGAGCCGGCTTCACCTCGTAGTGGACCTGGAGCAGCTCGGCGGTCTCGCCGAAGTTGTAGCCCGCCTTGAACGCGGCGAGGTTCGCCTGCTGGATCGCGGGCTTGGACTCGAACTTCTCCTCGATCCACCGGTGGGTGAGATCGGTCGGGCGCGAGTACATCCACGACACGAGGCCGAGCGCGAAGAAGTTCTTCGACCGGGCGGCGTCGCGAGCGCTGATCCCGTCGATCCCGTCGGTGGCGCGAACCGTCATCGAGGTCATCGGCACCCGGAAGACCTGGTAGCTGGAGAGCGAGCCGTCGTCGAGCGGGCTCTCCTCGTAGTCGGCCTTGCGCAGGTTGTTGTCGGAGAACCCGTCCTCGTTGACGATCACGATCCCGCCCGGCTCGAGCTCGGGAAGGTTGACCTTGAGCGCCGCCGGGTTCATCGCCACGAGCACGTTCGGCTGGCCGCCCGGTGTGAGGATCTCGCGCGAGGCGAAGTGGATCTGGAACGCGGACACGCCGGCGAGCGTTCCCGCGGGCGCCCGGATCTCGGCCGGGAAGTCCGGAAGCGTGACCAGGTCGTTGCCGATCAGCGCAGTCGCCGCGGCGAATCGGTTGCCGGCCAACTGGATGCCATCGCCCGAGTCGCCGGCGAACCGGACGATGACCCGCTCTTTCTCTTCGACTGCCTTGATCAGATCCCCTGAGGGCGGTTGAACGCTTGGTTCGATTGTACGCATAGGATACGTCGGCCAGTGAGCACATCCCGGATTGCGGGACGGAGCCGGGTCGCGCGCTAGCGCCGCGGACCGCGCCGCGGAGCTATCCTTCTCAGAGACATACGGGGGCGAATCGGATTCGACGTGGAGCTGATCGTCTCGATGTTGCGAGTCGAGGACCCCGGGTTGGCCTCGTTAATCACCCCCGGGAACAAAATAAGTGCGAACAAGCACGAGTACGCTCTCGCCGCTTAAGTAGCGAGAGGGTCGCCCCGGACAGCCCGCGTCCGGTCAGGCGGCCTCAGAATGCGGGCTCACCCCACGGGTAGGACCCTCGATCCGAGGGGGAGACTCACAGGAGGGTGTGGCGCCGGGGACGTGCCCCGCGGATCGACCGAACCGGCCGCCGAGATCAGACTCCGACGGGAACGCTCGTAGACGCATCGGGAGATTCTCCGCGGACGTGGGCTCGATACCCACCGCCTCCATCGCCGATCGGCAGGCCAACGGATCCGAGCGCTTCCTCGATCTGGCGGCGCCGTCGGTTCCCATGAGCGGGTACAGGGCACGTATGAGCGGGTACAGGGCACGCATGAGCGTGACTGCCTTGTTCCCCTCCGGAGCAGCTTCCACATCGGCGACCAGCCCGACGGCGGTACACGCGCGGGGTGGGAGCGCACCGGGGTTACGCCCAGCGACCGCCCGACCTCGACCGCGACATCAGCGTCCCTCGTCTTGCCGTGGATTCGAGGGCGTCGGGGGTCGGAAGGTGGGGCGCGACAGAAGCTCCCCCCCCCCCCCGGCTGATCTACAGCACGGCTTCGGCGAGCAGGTCGACCTGGCCGGGGTCGGTCGAGCAGGGGAAGTAGATCAGCTCGTCGGCGCCGGCTTCGGCGAAGCCGTCGCGGTAGGAGCGCGCGGTCGCCGCGTCGACGACCGCATTCCCGGTGATTGCGCTCACGACTTCCTCGCCGCGGATCTCGTAGTAGCGCCGGAGGAAGCCATCGACGGCCTCGCGGGCGCCGGCGCCGAGCGCGAAGTAGCAGAGCGCGACGATCCGCGGCTCGCCCTCGCGCCCGGCGCGCTCCCACTCCTCGCGCGTCCGCCGCCGGCCCTCGGCGACCATCTCCGGGCTGCCGCCGCCCTGGGTCCAGCCGTCGCCGAACCTGGCCGCGCGGCGGAAGGACGCTTCGGCGCGGCCGCCGACGAGGAGCTCGGGGCCGCCGGCGCGGACCGGCGGCGGGCCGACCGGGCCGTCGTAGCCGCGCTCGGCACCCGACCAGCACGCCTTCATCTCCTCGAGCATCGCGTCCATCCGCCTGCCGCGGTCGCCGAGGGGGATGCGGCTCGCCTCGTAGTCGTCGGGCCGGGACCCGATCCCGACGCCGAGGCTGAGCCGGCCTTCGCTGAGCGAGTCGAGCGTCGCCGCCTGCTTCGCCAGCAGCGGTGCGTTGATCCGGTACGGCACGATCAGGATGTCGGTGAGGAGCCGAATCTTCTCGGTCGCGGCTGCCGCCGCCGCGAGCGAGATCAGCGGCTCGTAGTTGGGGAAGACGAGCCGGTCGATCGCTCCGAGCGAAGAGAACCCTCGCCCCTCGGCCTGGCGCGACCAGTCGAGAAGCGAGCCTCGGTCGACGCCGGGGATCGTCGCCGGCAGTCCGATTCCTACGTCCATCCTGTCCTCCTAAGCTGGGTCCGTGGCCGGGCTCTCACTACCCGACTGGGCGCTGCAGCTAATCACGGATGCGCGGGTCGGGCGTCTCGGGCTGATCGACGACGCCGGCAGGCCTCGGGTCCTGCCCGTGACTTTCGCCATCGCCGGAGAGGCTGTCTGGAGCGCTGTCGACCAGAAGCCGAAGTCGGTTCGAGGCCGCGGACTCGCCCGCGTCCGCTGGCTGCGCGAACGGCCCGAGGCGACGCTGCTCGTCGACCGCTACTCGGACGACTGGTCGGAGCTCGCCTGGGTCCAGCTGATCGGCCGGGTCGGGATCGTCGAAGGCGCGGCCCCGCCGGAGGAGCTGGTGTCGAAGTACGCGCAATACCGCGACGCTCCCCCTCCCGGGCCGCTGCTCCGGCTCGACATCGAGCGGGCCGTGGCCTGGCGCGCGGGCGAAGAGCGGTAGGCCGTGACGCGGCGGGGTCAGCCGCGGGCGCTCGCCACCCGGCTCGCCTGCGCCTCGCGGAGCTCGTCGAGATGGGTCATCGCCCACTCGCAGATCGCGACCAGCGGCTTCTCGAGCGTCCGCCCGAGCGGGGTCAGCGAGTACTCGACGTGTGGCGGCACCCGGTCCATCACCTCCCGCTCGACCAGGCCCTCGGCCTCCATCCGCCGCAGCGTCTGCGTCAGCATCTTCTGCGAGATCCCGTCGATCGCGCGGCGAAGCTCGCCATGGCGCCGCGGACCGTCGACGAGCGCGTAGACGACGAGGACCGTCCACTTGTCGGAGATCAGGTCGAGCGCCCGGCGCGACTCGCAGCGCTGATCGAGGACGTTCGGGCGGATGTAGCCGTCGTTGCTGATTGCCGCTCCGGTTGAGCTCTGTCGGTACCCGTGAGTTCCTTAGGCACTCAAAGGTACCTAATTACCGTGTCGGTGCCAACTGCCTTTTCGGATCCTTAACCGGGAGGAGAGCGGATGCCGACAACACACAGGATCGAGTCGAAGGTCGCCGGGGTGCCCGTCAACGCCTACGTGATCGAAGGCGAAGGCCAGATCGTCGCGGTCGACGCGACGCTGACCGTCTCCGGCGGTCGCGAGCTCCGCGGGCGGATCGAGGCGATCGGAAAGCCGCTCGCGGCGTTCGTCCTCACCCATGCCCACCCCGACCATTACGGCGGCGCGGTCGAGGCCTCCGCCGGCGCGGATGCCCCGATCGTCGCAACGGCCGGCGTCGACGCTGCGATCCGCCGCGACGATGAGGCCAAGGAGAAGATCCTCCGCCCGATGCTCGGCGACGAGTGGCCCCGCGAGCGGGTCTTCCCGACGACGATCGTCGACCCGGGCGCGGAGCTGACGTTCGGGGACATCGAGCTTCGGGTTCGAGACCTCGGTCCAGGGGAGTCACCACACGACAGCATCTGGTTCCTCGGCGAGGGGGCCAAGACGGCGTTCAGCGGCGATCTCGCCTACAACCGAATGCACGCTTATCTCGCCGACGGCCACTGGGAGGAGTGGCTTGCAAGCATCGACGCGATGGCGGCCGAGCTGCCATCGGATGCCGTCCTGCACCCGGGGCACGGCGCTCCCGGCGGCCTCGATCTGCTCGACCGCCAGCGCGCCTACGTCGAGCGTTTCGTCGACGCGGTGCAGGCGGCGGACTGGAGCGATCCGGAGCGCGCGAAGCGCGTCGTCGTCGACGCGATGTCGCGCCAGCTCGAGCGGGAAGACCTCAGGATCCTGATGGAGCTCAGTATCGACCCGGTGGCCAAGCGGCTCGGCGTCAGCGCCGGCGCACGCTAGCGCCGCCGGGTGCCGGCGATGGGTCGCTGCTCGGGATCGGTGGCCTAGAAGTCGCTCGGCAGGATCGTCGGCTGGCTCTCGAAGAACAGCCACTGGTCGAAGTACTCGGCCAGGAGCTCGAGGTCGGCGCCGCTCAGCCCCGACATCTCGAGCGCGAGGTCGACGAACTCCTCGCGGCTGATGTTGCCGTAGCCGAACCGGTCGAGCAGCTCGCGGGTGAACTCGAAGAACCGATCGTCGTCGTCGAGGATCTGCCGGTAGCCCTCGATCATCATCGCCGAGCGGGTGTAGACCGGGAAGGTCGAGAACAGCCGCGCCGGGGTGCCGAGTGCGGCCGGGGCGACGTTCCACTTCGTCGCCGGACCCGAGTTGTAGTTGTTCGTGAATTGCTGCGCGGGGCTCGTCGCGGCGCCGTTCGCCTCGTACGACCAGTACCAGGTCAGCCACGTAGCCCAGCCCTCGTTGAACCAGATCTCCTGCCAGGTGGCGGGCGAGACGCTGTTCCCGAGCCACTGGTGGCCGATCTCGTGCAGCTGGGTGTTGATGTTCACGCCCGGCGCGCCGGTCGTGAAGTTGCCGGCATAGTGGGCCTTGGTCTGGACCTCGAGCGCGTAGCCGACGCCCGCCGCCTTGTCGGCGACCGCGCCGTTCGAGTCGAACGGATACGGCCCGAGCCGGTCGCTGAGGAAGTTGAGCTGCTCGGGCGCCCGGGCGAGCGTCGCGTTGATCGTGTCCTTCTGCGCCTGCGTCGCGCTGCTGTCGATCGCGTCGTAGACCTCGAGCGTCCGCCCGGTCGACGTCTCGAGCATCTCGTCGACGGTGAGGTCGAAGTCGCCGACCGTCGCGGTGGTCAGGTAGGTCGCGGTCGGATCGTCCTCGTGCCAGTGCCAGGTCGCGGTGCCGTCGCCGTTGTCGCTCAGATCGACGAGCTCGCCGACGCCGAACGCGGTCTTGCCGTCGGGCACGGTGATGATCGTGTCGAAGCTGGCCTTGTCGGTCGGGTAGTTGTTCGACGGGAACCAGCTCTGGGCGCCGATCGGCTCGTTGACGACGAACGCGCCGTCGCAGGTCTGCGGCGGGTTGAGCGGATAGCAGGCCCGGATCCACCCCTCCCACGAGGTGTCGGGATCGACGATCTGCTGCGGGAAGCCCGTGTAGGCGACCTCGACGACGAACTCGCGGTCCTTCTTCGGCCGCGCGTTCGGCGCCGGCGTGATTACGAGCTTCATCGGCTGGGTGACCTCGGGGTTGTCGCTCAGCGGCGGCTCCGCCTCGACCTGCGAGAACTGCGCCGGCTTGCCGTTGACGGTCACGCTCGAGACCTCGAGGTCCTGGAAGTCGAGGCTGAACTCCCGCAGCATCTGCGTCGCCCGGGCGGTGATCGTCGTCGACGTTCCTTCGTTGAAGGCGTTCTCGTCGGGGTCGTAGTTGAGCTCAATCGTGTAGTGCTCGACGTCGTAGCCGCCTTTGCCGATCTGCGGGAACAGCGGATCGCCGAGCGAGCGCTCGCCGATCTGCTTCTCCGGGCCCTTGCCCGGGATCGCGTCGAAGTGCTCGGAGCCCGGGGGCGCCTGCGAGACGGGCCCGGCGCCCCTCGGCTGCGCGGCTGCGACCACGCCCGAGATCGAGAGGGTCGCGACCAGCACCGCCGCGAAGATCATCCTGCGTCCCCAACTCACTTCCACCGAAGCACCGCCTTCCGCTCTCAACCCGGTTACCGCTCGTCTGACGCGAGATGCTGGCACATTCCGCCGTCGCCGGCAAGAATCCGAGCCGGCCGGCCTCAGCGGGTCGCCGGCTCGGGCTCCTCGCGGACGACGTCGATCGCCGGCTTGTCGGTACGCAGGCCCTTGTAGGAGGGGTGCCGCAGCGTCCCGGCGCTCGTCCACTCGGAGAAGGTGACCTCGCAGACGAGCTCGGGCTCGACGAAGTTCGTCTCGCGCTGCGGCTGGCGGCCCTCGAACGGGCTCGAGTCGCGGCGCAGCGGCTCGAGCCGGTCGGCGAGCATCGCCAGGTCGGCGGCGGCGAAGCCGGTGCCCACCTTCCCGGCGTAGCGGAGCCGCCGCTCGGTGCCGTCGCGCTCGTAGTAACCGACGACGAGCGCGCCGAACTCACCCTCGCGCCGGCCCTTGCCCGGCAGCCAGCCGCCGATCACGACTTCCTGGCCGCGGACGTTCTTGACCTTGAGCCAGTCGCGCCCCCGCTTGCCCGGGCGATAGGGGCTGGCGAGCCGCTTCGCGACGATGCCCTCGAGTCCACGCTCCCGGCTCGCCGCGAGCAACGCCGCCCCGTCGCCGCGATGGTAGGCGGGCGTCTGCCAGTTCGGGCCGTCGAGCCGCAGCGCCTCGAGCTCAGCCCGCCGCTCCTTGTAGGGCGACTCGAGCAGCGAGCGCCCGTCGAGATGGAGGAGGTCGAAGGCGACGTAGGTCACCGGCGCGTCCCGCATCCGCCGGCGCACCTCGGCCTCGGAGCCGACGTGCATCCGCCGTTGGAGCCGCTGGAAGCTCGGTCGGCCCTCGGGGTCGAAGCTGACGAGCTCGCCGTCGAGGACCGCGGTCCGCGCCCCGAGCTGCTCGCCGAGGCCGCGCACCTCCGGATACTGGGCGGTGACGTCGCGGAGGTTGCGGCTCTCGAGCCGCAGCTGTCCCGGCTCGCAATAGGCGATCGCCCGTACCCCGTCCCACTTGATCTCGAACCCCCACCCGTCGGGATCGGTAGGCAGCGTCGACAGGGTCGCCTTCATCGGCTCGATCCGCTCCGGCATCGGCTCGCGGCCGGGCTCGGGTGGGTCCATCCGGTGGATCAGCCAGTCCTTGCCACGGGTGCGGAAGATCGCGTACCGCCCCCGCACCCGCTCGCCGGCGAAACGGACGACGACCTTCTCCGGCTCCCACTTCTCGGCCGTGTAGGTCCCCCGGTCCCAGATCGACATCTCCCCCGCCCCGTACTCCCCCTTCGGGATCTCGCCCTCGAACTCGAGGTATGAGAGCGGGTGGTCCTCGGTCCGAACGGCGAGCCGGTCGTGAGCGGGGTCGTCGGGGACCCCGCGCGGCAGCGCCCACGAGGCCAGCACCCCGTCGCGCTCGAGGCGGAGGTCCCAATGCAGGCGGCGCGCGTGATGCTGCTGGACGACGAACCGGTCGCCGTCGCCCTCGGCTTCGACATCGCCGGGAGGCTCAGGCGTGCGCTCGGCCGACCTCCGCCGCCGGTACTCGTCGAGTCGATTCTCGGCTCGCGCCATCTCTGAGGTCTACCCGATCGGCGAGTCGCACGGCGACGGATCGGGCGCCGATCGGGTAGACGTGCACGCACCGACGAAGGGAGTACGGATGAGCGATCGAGAGTTCGACGTCGTGGTCCTCGGCGCCGGCGCGGCTGGCGAGGTCTGCGCCGGGAGGCTGGCCGAGGGCGGCCTCTCGGTGGCGATCGTCGAGCCCCACCTGGTCGGCGGCGAGTGCTCGTACTACGCCTGCATGCCCTCGAAGGCGCTGCTGCGCCCGGCCGAGGCGCTGGCCGAAGTCGGGCGGGTCGGCGGCGCGCGCGAGGCGATCACGGGCGGCGTCGACGCGGAGGCGACGCTGGCGCGGCGCGACGAGGTCGTCTCCCACCTCGACGACTCGGGGCAGCTCCCGTGGCTCGAGAAGCGCGGGATCGAGCTCGTCCGCTCGCGCGGCGCGCTCGCCGGCGAGCGGCGGGTGCGGGTCGACGGCGGGACGCTCTCGGCCCGGCGCGCGGTCGTGATCGCCACCGGAAGCGATCCGGCGCTGCCGCCGATCGACGGTCTCGAGGAGTCGCGGCCGTGGACCAACCACGAGGCGACGACGGCGAGCCGCCCGCCCAGCCGCCTGGTCGTCCTCGGCGGCGGGCCGGTCGGGGTCGAGCTCGCGCAGGCGTGGCGAAGCCTCGGCGCGGCCGTCGTCCTGATCGAGTCGGCCGACCGCGTGCTCGAGAACGAGGAGCCGTTCGCATCCGAGCAGGTCACCGACGCGCTTCGCGAGCGGGGGATCGAGGTCCGCCTCGGATCGAAGGCGACCGCCGTCCGCCGCAACGGCGCGGTCGCGGTCGACCTCGAAGGCGGCGAGGTGGTTGAGGCCGACGAGCTCCTGGTCGCGGTCGGCCGCCGGGCGCGGACCGACTCGATCGGGCTCGAGGAGATCGGAATCGAGCCGGGCGGCTACCTCGAGGTCGACGAGCGGCTGCGGGTCGGCGGTCGCGACTGGCTGTACGCGGTCGGCGACGTCAACGGCATCGCGCTGCTGACCCACATGGGCAAGCACCAGGCGCGCGCCTGCGCCGACGCGATCCTCGGCCGCGACCCCGGGCCGGCGGCGCCGGGCGGCGGCCCGCCGCGGGTGACGTTCACCGACCCGCAGGTCGCCGCGGTCGGAATCACCCTCGCCGCCGCGCGCGAGCAGGGCATCGACGCTCGAGCGGTCGACGTCGACACGGCCGCGACCGCGGGGGCGAGCTTCCACGGCCGCGGCGCGGCGGGGACGAGCCGGATCGTCGTCGACGAGCGACGGGGGGTGATCGTCGGAGCGACCTTCGTCGGCCCGGAGACCGGCGAGCTCCTGCACGCGGCGACGATCGCGGTCGTCGGCGAGGTGCCGGTCGCACGGCTCTGGCACGCGGTGCCGTCGTTCCCGACCCGGAGCGAGCTCTGGCTGAAGCTGCTCGAGGCCCACGGGATGTGAGCGGTCCGATCAGACCCGGATCCGGCGCTTGAGCTCGGCCAGGAAGCCGCTCGGGAGGCCGGGGATCCGGTCGAGCTCGTCGGCCGAGCTGAAGCCGCCGGCGCGCTCGCGGTAGGCGAGGACCCGCCCGGTCTGCGTGACCGAGAGACCGATCTCGCGCAGCTGGTCGTAGCTCGCGGCGTTGAGGTCGATCCGCTCGCCGCCGCCAGGTTCCGGCTCGCCGGCAGGCGCCGCCGGCTCGGCGCTGGGCGGGGCGGGCTCCTCGATCCGCTCGACGACGATCCGATCCGGGCTGGCCTCCGCCACCGGCACGCTCGCCTGCTCGACGGCGCCCCTGGCGCGCTGCTCGGCCTCGCTGGCCCGGCGCTCGGCGGCCGCGATCCGGTCGAGCATCTCGCGTAGCTGGCGGTTGCGCTCGACCTCCTCCGACTTGACCGTCGCAAGGCGCTCCGCCCGCGCCGCCCGCTCCTCGGCCTCGGCGGCGATCGTCTCGACCTCCTCGAGCCGCTCGGCTGCCCGCTCGAGCGCCTCGACGCTGCGCCGCTGGCGCTCGGCGAGGCGGCGCTCGGCCTCCTCGAGCGCGAGCGCGAGCTCCCGGTCGCGCTCGCGGTGGCGTTCGAGCCCGCCTTCGATCTCGCCGAGCTCGGCGATCAACCGCTCGCGCTCGGGCCGCCCCGTCGCGGGACCTGGCAGCTTGCGTTCCTCGACGACCGGCTCGCCGGCGGGCGGGGCCTCCTCCTCGACCCGTCCCGCGGCCTCCCCGCGGCGCCCGGCCGCTTCGCGGATCCGGCGCTCGGTCTCGGCCTCGACCCGTTCGTCGCGGGCTCGCTCCTCGTTGCGGGCGAGCTTCGCCGCCGCGTCCTGCTCGACGGCGCTTCGGATCTCCGCTTCTGATGGCCCCGAGGCGGCGGATGAAGCCTCTGGGGTCGCGTCGTCGCTGCGGTCGGGCTCGGGATCGCGCTCGGCGCGCCCCTCATCCGCCGCCCCCTTCGCGCGGCGCTTCTCCGCCTTCTCCTCGCGCCGCTGTTCGCGCGCGCGCGCCCGCTCGTCGCGCTTAGCCTGGCGGCGCTCCGCGCGCTCCGCGCGCGACTGCTCACGCTCCTCGCGCCGTCGCCGCTTCTCTTCCTGGCGGCGGGCGTCGCGCTCGGCCCTCGCCCGCTTGCGCCGCTCGCGGCGCGACAGAGCCTCCTCGGGGACCGGCGCGGGCGGCTGCAACGGCGGCGGAGCGGAACGCTGCCCGGGTGCGCCGCTGGCGCCGGGACCCCCCTCGTCGGGACCGTCTTCGCCGGATGGACCGTCGCCGACGGCGTCTTCGGGGTCGGGGATCATCTCGGCGCGCGCAGGGTCCTCGTCACCCTTCCCCCCCTTCCGGGACTCCCCGCGGCGCGCCAGCCTGAACGATCGCATCGGGGAAGATCCTCTCATGCCCGCCGGAGCCGATGAGCCGCGCGCGGGACCGATGCCGGCCGCCCGGGCGAGCTCAGCGCAGCCGCTGGCGATGCTCGCGCTCGATCTCGCGCCTGACGTCGCGGTCGCGAATCTCGCGCCGGCGGTCGCGCTGCTCCTTGCCGCGCGCCAGCGCGAGCTCGACCTTCGCCCGCGGCCCCTTGAAGTAGACCCGGGTCGGCACCAGGGTCAGGCCCTTGCGCTGGGACTGGCCGATCAGCCGCTCGATCTCGTAGCGGTGGAGCAGCAGCTTGCGGGGGCGCTCGGGCTCGTGGTTCTCGATGCTCGCCGGCTCGTAGGGGGGGATGTAGGCGTTGCGCAGCCAGACCTCGCCGTCCTCGATCGTCGCGTAGGCGTCGCCGATCTGGGCGTTGCCCGCCCGCAGCGACTTGACCTCGCTGCCGACCAGCTGGATCCCGCACTCGTAGCGCTCGATCAGCTCGTACTTGTGGCGGGCGCGACGGTTCGTCGCGACGTCGCCGGCCGCCGCCTTGCGACGCTTCTTGGCCATCAGCGTCCGCCCCCCGAGCCGCGGGTCGCCCGCTCGCGCCGCCGCCGAGTCACGGCCCGCCGGCCGTCCCCGTCGGGCTCCGCGCCGTCGGGCTGCAGATCGACCCGGCCGCGGGGGCGGTCGAGGTCGGCGACCTTGACCCGGACCGGGTCGCCGAGCCGGATCTCGCGGCCGGTCCGCTGGCCGACGATCGCGGTCTCGGTCTCGTTGAGCTCGAACCACTCGCGCCCGAGCAGCCGCGCCGGCATGAAGCCCTCGTAGACATCGGCGAGGTCGCCGGCGAAGCGGACGAACGCCCCGGCTCCGATCACACCCGAGACCTCGCCCTCGAACGCCCGCGACCAGCCGCGCTCGAACAGCTCGCGACCGAGCAGGAACGTCGCGCACACCTTGTCGGCGGCGCGCTCGACGGTCGCCGCCTCGCGCTCGCGCTCGGAGCTCCGCCACGCCGCGTCGGCGACCGCCGAGCGCTCGGGCTCGGTCTCGCCGGCGCCGATCGTCGACAGCAGCGCGCGGTGGGCGACGAGGTCCGGATAGCGCCTGATCGGCGAGGTGAAGTGCGCGTACGCCGGGCTCCCGAGCCCGGCGTGGCCGAGGTTGCGCTCGCTGTAGTACGCATGGCGCAGCGAGCGCAGGACGAGCGCCGTGTAGGCGTCGGCCCCGTGCCCGCGCCGCTTCGCCTCGCGCGCGACGAGCCGGCTCGCCTCGGCGGCGATCGCCCCCGCCTGCCGGGGGCCGAACCGCTCGGGGAGGGCCGGGGTCGGGATCCCGACCGCGGCGAGCTGCGCGACCAAGCGCTCGATCCGCGGTGGGTCGGGCTGCTCGTGGACGCGGTAGATCGTCGCCACGCCACGCCGCTCGCAGTGCTCGGCGACCCGCTCGTTGGTCGCGATCATCAGCTGCTCGATCAGCCGGTGAGCCTCGGTCTGCGGCACCGAGCGCGCGGCGACGATGTCGCCGTCGCGATCGAACTCGAACTCGGGCTCCGACGAGGAGACCTCGAGCGAGCCGGGCGGGCGCCGGCCGGCGAGGGCGGCGGCGGCGCGCCGCGCAAGCGCCAGCGGCTCGACGATCCTCGCCGGGGGCTCGGCCCGGCCGGCGAAGAACCGGTCGAGCTCGTCGTAGGTGAGCCTCGCGTCCGAGCGCACCCGGCTGCGGTAGAAGCCCGCGGCCCGCGGCTCGCCACCCGCCGAGACGACGATCTCCGCGGTCACCGCCAGCCGCTCGGCCCCGGGGGCGAGGCTGCAGGCGTGGTCGCTCAGCGCCGGCGGCAGCATCGGCTCGACGGTCCCCGGGACGTAGGTGCTCGTCCCCCGGTGAAGCGCGTCGCGGTCGAGCCGGGTCCCGGGCCGGACGTGGGCGGCGACATCGGCGATGTGGATCCAGAGGCGGATCCCGTCCCCCTCGGGCTGGGCCGAGACGGCGTCGTCGAAGTCGCGCGCGGTGGCGGGGTCGACGGTGAACGTGTCGAGCTCCCGCAGGTCGCGCCGATCGCGGTCGCCCTTCCGCGCCGCGGCGATCGCGTCGCGCGCCTCTTCCTCGACCGCCTGGTCGAAGCCGCGCCCGAGCCCGCGCTCGTCGATCAGGGCAGCGGCGACGTCACGGGCCCGCTCGGCAGACCCGAGGGCAGCGAGAACCCGCGCCCCGCGGGGGCCGAGCTCGACCAGCGCCATCTCGCCGTCGCCGACCCTGGGGCCGCCGGCGAGCGCCGCCTGCGGGCCGCGCTCGAACAGCGGCTCCGCGACCAGGAACCGGCCCCGCCGCGAGGCGACCGCGACGAACCGGCTTCGCTCGCGCGCGCGCGGCACTAGAGCTCCTCGGCGAGGACCCGGAGCGCCTCCCGGAGCGCTTCGTCGCGCTCAGTCTCCGGCTCGTCTTCAGCGCGGACGTCGGGATGGACGCCGTCGCCGGCGAGCGAGACTCCCTCGGCGGTCACGTACTCGCCGATCGTCAGGTCGAGTGCGCCGCCGCCCTCGAGCTCGATCACCTCCTGGAAGCTGCCCTTGCCGAAGGTCCGGCGGCCGACGACGGTCGCGAGGTCGTAGTCGGAGAGGGCCGCGGTCAGGATCTCAGCCGCCGACGCCGTGTCGCGGTTCGTCAGCACCACGGTCGGCCGCGGGTCGAGGGGATCGCCGGTCGCCTCGTAGGTGCGCTCGCCGCGGGTTCGGCTGCGGGTGGTGACGATCGGCCCCTCGTCGACGAACGCGCTCGCGCTCAGCACCGCCTCGTTGAGCAGCCCACCGCCGTTCCCGCGCAGATCGATGACGAGCCCCTCGGCGCCGTCGCGATAGAGCTCCTCGATCGTCTCGCGGAGCTCCCCGTGCGCCCCCTTGCTGAAGGTGAGGAAGCGGACGTAGGCGACCGGGGTGCCGCCCGCCCGCCGCACCTCCCCATCGGCCGCCGGGAGGCGGACTGACTCACGCTCGAGGGTCACGTCACGCGACCCGTCATCGCCCCTCGACGCGACCTCGAGCTCGACCTCGGTCCCGGCCGGGCCCTTGATCCGCGCCGCCGCGACGTCGGCCGGGACGCCGGCGATCTCCTCGCCGTCGACGGCGAGGATCACGTCGCCCTCGCCGATCCCGGCCTGCTCCGCCGGGGCGTCGGGGATCACGCTCGCCACCCGCAGCCCGCGGTCGACCTCGAGCACGGTCATCCCGACGCCGGAGAAGCGGCCCGAGGTCGCGGCCTCGAAGTCGCGAAGCTGGTCGGGGGTGAAGTAGTGGGAGAAGCGGTCGCCGTGGTCGCGACGCAGCCCGCGCACCATCCCCTCGATCGAGGCCTCGTCGAGCGCCTCGCCCGACACCTCCTCGAAGTAGTTCTGCTCGATCAACGAGCGCGCCTGCTCGACCGGGTCGGCCGGGCCGCGCTCGAGCAGGCCGATGGCGCCGAGCAGGACGGCGATCGCGACACCGGCGATCACGCCGATCACGATCCCGGAGCCGAACGAGCGTTTCGAGCCTCGGGCGCTGCTAGCCACGGACGCGCACGTGGGCGATCACACCCGCAGGAAGCGGCGCAGGGTGATGCCGCTGCCCAGCGCGGAGACCAAGACCGCAGCCGCGACCAGCATCCCCACCAGGAACGGGAACCCGACGGTGGAGAAGTTGTGGATCAGGGCGAAATTGTCCGCGAGGGGATCGACGATGGTCACCTTCCCGAGCCAGAGTATGGCGACCGCGATTCCCGCGCCGATGATCCCGACCAGGACGCCCTCGATCACGAACGGCCAGCGCACGAACCAGTTCGTCGCCCCGACCAGCCGCATCACCTCGACCTCGCGGCGCCGGGCGTAGATCGAGAGCCGGATCGTGTTCGCGATCAAGAGCAGCGAGGCGACGAGCAGGAGGACGGCGATCACGACGAGGACGATCGTCACCGCGCCGGTGACCTGGGTGATCTCGGTCGCCTCCTCGCGCGCCTCGCGGACCGACTCGATGATCGGGCGGATCGGCTGCGGCTCGCCGCTTTCGTCCGGTGGCTGGAGGGCGGCGCTGACGCTGGTCAGGTTGTCGGGGCTCGAGAGCTCGACCGTGAACTTGTTCGGAAGCGGGTTGCGATTCAGCTCGGCGAACGCGCCCGGGTCGTCGAGGCGCTCGATCACGATCTGCTTGCCCTCCCGCTTCGAGACGAACTCGGTTCCGGCGACGCCCGGGATCGCCTCGATCTCGGCCCGAAGGTCACGGATGTTGCGCTTGGTCGCGTCGTCGTAGAGCCAGACGTCGAGGCTGATCTGGCTGCGGACCTCCTGCGTCGTCGACTCGCTCGCCCTCAGGACCGGGATCAGGACCCCGAGCAGTAGCGTCGTCACCGCGACGGTGACGATCGCGGCGACGCTCGGCGCTGCACTGCGACCCAGCGCCCGGAACGCCTCGGCGACGAAGAAGGTGATCCGGCCCATCGCTCGCGACCCCCGACCCGGCTAGTGGCTCTCGCCGTTCGTCTGGCCCTCGTCGCCGACCCCCATCTCGGCGCGGACCCGGACCGCGAACTCGGTCGTCGACTCGTGGGTGTAGCCGGACTCGGCATGGTCGCGGACCAGCCGGCCCTCCTCGAGCGCGATCACCCGGCGGCGCATCTTGTCGACCATGTCGCGGTCGTGGGTGACGACGAGCACGGTCGTGCCGGTGCGGTTGATCCGGTAGAGCAGCTGCATGATCCCGATCGAGGTCACCGGGTCGAGGTTGCCGGTCGGCTCGTCTGCGAGCAGGAGCGGCGGGTGGTTGACGAACGCGCGCGCGATCGAGACCCGCTGCTGCTCGCCGCCGGAGAGCTGGTCGGGGTAGTTGTGGATCTTCGCCTGCAGCCCGACGAGGCGGATCGCGTCGGGAACCTGGCGGCGGATCTGCGCCCGCGAGGCCCCGATCACCTGGAGCGCGTAGGCGACGTTGTCGTAGACGGTCCGGTTCTGAAGCAGCTTGAAGTCCTGGAACACGGTCCCGATCCGGCGCCGCAGCATCGGCACCCGGCTGTCCTTCATCCGGTTGATGTCGCGGCCGGCGATCATCACCTTGCCGCCGGCGGGCTCGAGCTCGCGGATCAGCAGCTTGATCAGCGTCGACTTGCCGCACCCGGTCGGCCCGACGACGAACGCGAACTCGCCGCGGCCGATCGCCAGCGAGACGCGCTCGAGCGCCACGTGGCCGCCGGGGTAGACGACCGTCGCCTCCTTGAGCTCGACGATCGGCGGCTTCGCGCCGCTTGCCGCGGCGGGCCCAGCGACCATGCTCTGCGGCGGCCGCTCGGGCCGGCGCCGGCGGCGCTCCTCCGGCGGGCGCCTGCGCGCCCGCTTCGATGTCTTCAAGAGAGCCATGCGGAACCTGTTTCTGCGACCCAGGCGCCTTTCCTGCGACCGGTCCCCTGCACCGGTCGGCCCCCGCCTCGACCGCAGGCGGAACAGCTTAGCGAAGTTGTTAGCGACCGCTAAAGGTTTGCGGTAGGTTCGCAGCGGGAGCCGTTGTGAGCGAGCCCGATCGGCGCCACCTCACGGTCGATGCCCTGCTCGACGATGCACGGGCGGGCTTCGAGCGGCTCGCGCCGGCGCAGGCCCGGGCCGCGGCGCTCGCCGGAGCGGTGCTTGTCGACATCCGCTCGGACTCTCAGCGCGCTCGGGACGGCGTCATCCCGGAGGCAACCTACGTCCCCCGAAACGTCCTCGAGTGGCGCTGCGATCCATCATCCCCTCACCGCGACGAGGAGATCGCGCGGCGCGACAGGGTCATCGTCCTGATCTGCGACGAGGGATACCAGTCGAGCCTCGCCGCGGCGACGCTGCGCCGGTTCGGCCTCGAGGCAACCGACGTCGTCGGCGGGTTTCAGGCCTGGCGCGCGGCCGGCCTGCCGATCGCCGAGCTCCCCGCCGACGGCTGACCGCCGGGTGAGGCGGATTTTGTATCGCCACGATGCAATATCCGCCTCACCTGCGCCGGGGGCTCACCTGGGCCGGGGCCTCACCTGCGCCCGGGGGTGCGGGTCACGTCCACTCTGGGCCGAACAGCGGCGGGCGGGAGACGATCGGCTTCAGGACCAGGGCCTCGCGGGCGCGGTCGACGATCGCGCGCGAGGTGAGCCCGAAGTGCTCCATGCAAGCCTCGCCGGTGCCCGAGATCCCGAACTCGTCGCCCATCCCGACGGCGAAGATCGGCACCGGGTGCTGCTCGGCGGCGACCTGGCGGACGGCGTCGGCGAGGCCGCCGACGACCCGGTGCTCCTCGGCGGTGACGGCGACCCCGGTCTTCGACAGCGACTCGAGGACCGACTCGGAGTGGATCGGCTTGATGATCGACACGTTCAGCACCTCGGCCTCGACGCCGTCCTCCTGCTCGAGCGTCTCGGCGGCGTCGAGCGCCCGCCAGACCATGTGACCGGTGGCGATCAGGGTGATGTCCTTGCCGGCGCGCAGGACGTCGACGCCGTCGCCGAGGCCGTCGGGGATCTCGGTGTAGACCGCCGCCGTCTTCGGCCGCCCGAACCGCAGGTAGGTGGGGACGGCCTTCTCGTAGGCCTCGATCGTCGCCCGGTAGGCCTGGTTGTAGTCGGCGGGGACGACGACGTTCATCCGCGGCATCGCCCGCATAAGGGCGATGTCCTCGATCATCTGGTGCGTGGCGCCGTCCTCGCCGAGCGAGACCCCGCCGTGCGACGCGCCGATCCCGACCGGGAGCTCGTTGTGGGCGATCCCGAGCCGGACCTGGTCGTAGGCGCGGCCGGAGGCGAAGATCGCGAAGGTCGAGCAGAACGGGCGCTTCCCGGTCGCCGCGAGCCCACAGGCCATCGACATCATGTTCGCCTCGGCGGCGCCGCAGTTGAAGAACCGGTCCGGAAACCGCTTGCCGAACTTGATCGATTGGGTCGAGACCGCGAGGTCGGCGTCGAGCGCGACGACGTCCTCGTGGGCCTCGCCGAGGTCGACGAGCGCGTCGCCGTAGGCCTGGCGGGTCGCGATCGGGTCGGTCTTCGCCTCGGGCAAGTCAGCTCCCCCCGTCCTCGGCGGCGTGCAGGGCCGCGGTCTGCTGCTCGAGGCGCTCGATCAGCTCCTCGAGCGCCTCGGCGGCCTGCTCGGGGCTCGGCGGCTTGCCGTGGAACCCGAACCTGCCCTCCATCGAGGAGACGCCGCGCCCCTTCTTCGTCTGGGCGACGATCGCCGCCGGGCGGTCGACGCTGCGGCTGCGCTCGAGCGCTTCGGTCACCTGCTGCATGTCGTGGCCGTCGATCTCGACCGCGTCCCAGCCGAACGCCTCGAACTTCGCCCGTACGTCGCCGACGTCCATCACCTCCTCGGTCGTGCCGTCGGTCTGGAGGTGGTTGTAGTCGACGATCGCGGTCAGGTTGGTGATCCCGAAGTGCGGCGCGGCGGTCGCCGCCTCCCAGGTCTGGCCCTCCTGGCAGTCGCCGTCGGAGAGGACGGCGAAGACCTGCGAGGTGTCGGCGAGCGCGTCGAGGCGAAGGGCGAGGCAGATCCCGACGCACATCGACAGGCCCTGGCCGAGCGAGCCGGTCGAGACCTCGACCCCCGGGGTCCGGGTCATGTCGGGATGCCCCTGGAGGTGGGCGCCGATCTGGCGCAGGCCCATCAGGTCCTCGAGCGGAAAGTAGTTGTGGTGGGCGAGCGCCGCGTACTGGATCGGGGCCGCGTGGCCCTTGCTGAGGACGAACCGGTCGCGCTCGGGCCAGTCGGGACGCTCGGGATCGTGGCGCAGCACCCGGTAATACAGCGCCGCGACGATGTCGGCGGCCGACAGCGAGGAGTCGAGGTGGCCGGACTTCGCGACCGCGAGCATCCGCACGCAGTCGATCCGCAGCACCGTCGCCCAGCGTTCGAGCTCGGCGATCGAGGGCTTGGCCTCTTCCCGCTCGCCCGGCTTCGGCGGCGGCTTGGGGTCGGGCACCGGCCTCAAGTGCGACACGCGGGCGAGATTAGCGGAGGCCACCTTGCGCAACGTAAGCCCCCGGCCGGACACGACGGCGGGGGGCTCGATCCCGCACTTTGCGGGCCGCGGGTCAGACCGCGAGCCGGTAGCCCATCCCGCGCACGGTCTCGATCGCGCTCTCGCCCAGCTTCCGGCGCAGATAGCGGACGTAGACCTCGACCACGTTCGAGCCCGGGTCGTAGTCATAGCCCCAGACGTGGGCGAGGAGCTGCTCGCGGCTCAGCACCTGCCCGGCGTGGTGCATGAACGTCTCCAGCATCGTGAACTCGCGCGCAGTCAGCTCGACGAGGCTGCCCTCGACCATCGCCCGGCGGGTGCGCAGGTCGAGGGTCAGGCCGCCGACCTCGAGCACCGTCGACTCCGCCGAGCCGCTGCCGCGGAGCCGCACGCGCACCCGCGCGAGCAGCTCCTCGAGGCCGAACGGCTTCGTCACGTAGTCGTCGGCCCCGGCATCCAGCCCCTCGACCTTGTCGCGGGCGTCGTCGCGAGCGGTGAGGATCAGGACCGGCAGCCGCTCGCCGCGCCGGCGCAGCTCGCGGAGGACGGTTAGCCCGTCGACGTCGGGAAGCCCGAGGTCGAGGATCACGAGGTCGAAGTCGGAGTCGGTCGCGATCGCGGTCGCGCGCGCCCCGTCGCCGACGACGGTGGTCGCGTAGCCGCGCGAGGCCAGGCCGCGATCGAGGAAGCTCGCCATCCCGGCGTCGTCCTCGACGATCAGGATCCTGTTCATGTCTCCGGTACCTCCGGTCCGCCCGGTCCTTCGACCGGGACCTTGATCGTGAAGGTGGCGCCCTCCCCGAGCCTGCTGTCGAGCCCGACCCGGCCCCCGTGGGCCTCGGCGATCGCGCGGACGATCGCGAGGCCGAGCCCGCTCCCCTCGTAGTGCCGGCGACTCGATCGGCCGCGCTCGAACCGCTCGAAGATCCGGCGCTGCTCGTCCGGGGGCACCCCCGGCCCCGAGTCGCGGACGTAGAGCGCGGCGACGCGATCCCCGATCGAGCACCCAACCTCGATCTCGTCGCGATCCTCCGTGTGCTCGACGGCGTTGCGGACGAGGTTCATCAGCGCCTGCGTGAGGCGCTGCGGATCGGCGACGATCGAGCGCCGCGACGAGCAGTCGAGCTTCCACCCCCGCTCGCCGAGGCCGCGCGCCGCCGCGACGACGTCCTCGCAGAGGTCGCGCGGGGAGACGGTCTCGAGCCGCAGGAAGTCGGGCTGGTCGGTCTTCGCCAGCAGCAGGAGGTCGTCGACGAACCAGGTCATCCGGTCGAGCTCCGCGGTGAGCAGCTTCAACGTCTCCGTGCGTTCCTCGGGCGCGATCGTTCGCGCCTCCGACATCAGCTCGAGGTGCCCGCGGACGACCGCGATCGGGGTTCGAAGCTCGTGGCTGATCTCGCGGATGAAGTCGCGCTGGCTCGAGAACGCGAGCGCGAGCCGATCGAGCATGTGGTTGAACGTCCGGCCGAGGTCGGCGAGCTCGTCGCCGCCTTCGACCTCGATCCGCCGCGTCATGTCCGAGCCCGACACCGACCGCGCCGCATCGCGGAGCTCGCGCAGCGGCGACAGGACGCGGCCGGAGGCGAGGAACGCGAACGCGGTCCCGATCAGCAGGATCCCGAGCGCGACCGCGGCGACGATCCGGACCGTGGCGTCGACCTCGTCGCGGTCCGAGGCGGTGAAGTAGGCGACGACGAACGAGCCTCGCGCGTCGTCGCCGAAGATCAGCGGCACCGCCGTGTAGCGGGCGGGGCCGAGCGCGGTCTCGAGCTCCCCCTGCTCGGTCTGCTCGAGCGAGCGCCAGCGCGCGATCAGATCGCGGTCGATCCTCACGTCGGCGGTCGGGCTCGCCCGGTACCGGGGCGTGCCTCGCGCGGGCACGGTGAGCAGCTGCTCGTTCGCGCCGGGAATGTTGCGGTCGAGATAGACGGCGAAGATCCGGCGGGCGTTGCCGCTGAACGGCCGGCCGGTCTCGGGGTCGATCCCGCCGGCGAGGGTGCGGAACTCGCGCACCTCCTGCGCCAGGTAGTCGACGACCCGGTCGTCGAGGCGGACGAGGAGCGCCTGGCGGACGACCAGCACCGAGGCGAACGCGGCGACGGCGAGCAGGATCACGTAGGAGGCGAGGATCCGGACCCGCACGTCGCCGGTGAACCGCCGGAGGAGCGAGCGGCGCGCGGGCTCAGTCGTCGTCGCCGCCGTCATCATCATCATCGTCGTCGTCGAGGTCGTCGTCGGGCGGAGGCGGGGTCGGGGGCGGCGGGGGCTGCGGGGGCTCGCTCGGGGGCGGTGGAGAAGACGGCTCCGGGGCGGGAGGAGCGGGAGCGGGGTCCGGCGACGGCCGGCGGCGCTCGCCGGACCGGCCGCCGCGCCGCGGTCGCTCGCGATCCGAGCCGGCGCCGCCCTCGAGCTCGATCGGAGCCGGCGGGGCGGGATCCGGCGAGCTGAGCGGCTCGACGATCAGGTAGGCGCCCACGAGCAGCAGGCCGATTAGAACCGGGATCAGCGCCTTGGCCGGCACGCATCGATGCTGCCCGCGGGTGGTGAACGCTCGATTGGCCCGAGATTAGAGGACTCTAATCTCGTGCTCGCGCAACTCGGGGCGCTGTCCACCGGCGCTCTGCCGGCGCGATCCCGCCGGCGCGCTCGAGCCCGGCGAGCAGCGACTCGAGCGAAGGCCGCCGCTGCGGGTCGGGGTCGAGGCAGGTGTCGATCAGCTCGGCGAGGGCGGGCGGCAGCGGGCGCAGGTCGGCGACCGGCGGCGCGCGCTCCTCGAGCTGCGGATAGGGGCCGTCGGAGCCGTCGTCGGAGATCCAGGTCGCGGTCTCGGGCGCGAGGGCGTCGGCCTCGTCGAGCTCCTCGTCCCCGTCGCCGAACGCGGGCTCACCGGTCGCCGCCTCGAACAGGATCGCGCCGAGCCCCCAGACGTCGGCCGCGGCGTCGAGCTTGCCGCCCCGCGCCTGCTCGGGCGAGAGGTAGTACCAGGTGCCGACCCCCGGCGGCGCCGGGCCGGGAGGCCGGGCGACGCTGAGGTCGATCAGCCGCGCGCGACCCGACTCGACGACGACATTCGAGGGCTTGAGGTCGAGATGGAGGATTCCGTTTCGGTGCAGGTAGCGGACCACCGAGCCGAGCTGGAGGCCGAGCTGGGCGAGGTCGGCGGGCGAAAGCTCCGGCTGCTCGACCTCGATCAGGTGCGAGAGCGTCTGGCCGGCCAGCGTCTCGATCACGATCAGCGGAACGGGGTCGAGCCTCGTCTCGTAGCCGCGGACGAGGTGCGGGTGGCTGAGCCGCTCGAGCAGCTCGCCCTCGCGGACGAGGAGCTCCCGGGCTCGCTCCTCGCCCGAGCGCTCGGGGCGGAGCGCCTTGACGACGCAGCGCGATCCCCGCTCCTCGCTCCAGGCGTCGTAGACGTCGAGACGGCGGCCGCGGCTGAGATGGCCGAGGACGACGAAGCCGGGCGCGATCTCCGTCCCCGGCGCGAGCGGCTCGTCGGCGCGCGTCATCGGACCCCCACCGGATCGGCGGCCGCGGGCTCGTCGCCGACCGGCTGGTGGAGCGCCCAGAGCCGCGCGTAGAGGCCGTCGCGGACCAGCAGCTCGTCGTGGCGGCCGCGCTCGACGATCCTGCCGCCGTCGAGGACCGCGATCAGGTCGGCGTCGCGCGTGGTGAGGAGGTCGTGTGAGATCACGATCGTCGTCCGGTCGCGCATCAGCACGCGCAGCGGCTCCATCAGCGCCCTCTTCGCCTCCGCGTCGAGCCCGGTCGAGGGCTCGTCGAGGACGAGCACCGGAGCGTCGGCGATCAGCGCCCGGGCGATCGCGAGCCGCTGGCGCTGGCCGCCCGAAAGCCGCCGGCCGCGCTCGCCGACGTCGGTCTCGAGTCCGTCCGGGAGCTCGGAGATGAACTCCCACGCGCCGGCGAGCCGCGCCGCGTGCTCGATCTCGGCATCCGCCGCGTCGCGGCGTCCGATCGCGATGTTGTTGCGCACCGTCCCGTGGAGGACGAGCGACTCCTGGAGCAGGATCGAGACGTTGTCGCGCAGCGAGCTGAGGGTGACGTCCCGAAGGTCGCTCCCATCGAGGCGGACGGCGCCGGCGTCGGGGTCGTAGAAGCGCAGCAGGAGCTTTGCCAGCGTCGACTTCCCGGCGCCGCTCGGGCCGACGAGGGCGACGGTCTCGCCGGGAGCGGCGCGGAGGACGACGTCAGCGAGCGCCGGCTCGGCGGCGTCCGGGTAGGTGAAGTCGACCCCGTCGAGCTCGATCGCCCCGTGTGCCCGGCCGAGCCGCCGCGCACCCGGCCGATCGGTCACCCGCGGCTCTTCGTCGAGCAGCTCGATCACCCGCTCGGCGGCGGCGAGCGCCCGGAAGACGGAGTTCGCGAGCGAGCCGAGCTCGCGAACCGGATCGAGGAGCTGGCTCAGGTAGGCGACGAAGACGAGCATCGCGCCGACGGTCATCTCGCCGTTCGCGACCGCGATCGTCCCGAGCCCGAAGACCACCATCACCCCGAGCAGCTCGATCAGGTTGATCACCGGCTCGAACAGGCCCCGGATCCGGACCGCGACGAGCTCGGCGCGGACCACGCCCTCGTTCTCGCGCCGGAACCGCTCGAGCTCGGACTCCTGGCGGTTCAGCGCCTGGACGAGGGCCGCGTTCGCGATTCCCTCCTCGGCGAGCGAGCTCAGCGATCCGACCCGGCGCCGGCTCTCGCGCGCCGCCTGCTTGGTCAGCCGGGCGAACGTCCGGGCGGCGACGTAGAAGAGCGGGCCGACGACGAGCGAGACGAGGGCGAGCTTCCAGTTGAGGATGAACAGCGCCCCGCCGAAGAACAGGATCCGCAGCAGGGCGGAGAGGCCGTCGGCGAGCCCGGAGAGGACGAAGCTCTCGATCGCCTGCACGTCGCTCGTGACGCGGGCGATCAGGTCGCCGAGCCGGCGCCGGTCGAGGACGTCGAGCGTCAGCCGGTGAAGGTGGTCGAGGACCCGGACCCTCATCGCGAGCAGGAAGCGCTCGCCGATCCAGGTCGAAACGTAGTCGTCGGCGAACCCGATCAGGCCGTTGAGCAGGGTGAACGCCAGGTAGGCGCCGATGATCCAGACCAGCGGGCCGAGGTCACCGGGGATGAGGACGTCGTCGACGACGAGCTTGAACAGCCAGATCTCGGCGGTCGCGATCAGGGTGCCGGCGGCGATCAGCGCGACCAGCACCGGGATCCACTTGCGATAGGGCCGGGCATCCGGCCAGAAGCGCCGGAAGACGTCGCGCAGCGCCACCTCGGGCGCTGCGGCGACGACCTCCGGCCCTTCCGGACTCGGGACCAGCAGGTCCCTGATCCGCGAGCGGATGCGGCTCATGCGCCGGCCCGGGCTCAGGTCCGACTGCGGTTGCGGCGCCGCCGGCAACGGCGCCGGCGGCGCCGGCTCTTGAAGCGCGAGCACGGCTTGCGCCGGCCCGAGCGAGTGCCGGTGGCGGCCGCGGACGTCGTGACCGCCGGGAACAGTGCGTCGAACATCTGTCACTCCTTTCGTCTCACTGCGCTCCGTTCGAGCGCCTGATCGAGAGCTTCCGGGAGTGGCCTGAGATCGTCCTGAGGCCCGGGTTAGAAGACTCTCATCAGGCTCCGGAAGGGCGCCAGCCAGCCAAATCCGGCAGCGCGCCGAAACGCGAGACGGCCCCGGATCCCGCCGATCCGAGGCCGTCGCCGCGTGCCGCCCGCACACCCCCGGGGCGCGGGCCGCCGGCGGATCAGGTCGACCCGCCGCCGCTCCAGGACCCGCCGCCGCCGTCGTCCGAATACGGGGCGGGCGCCGGCTGCGGGGCCGGAGCCGGCGCGGGCGCGGGCGCCGCCTGCTGCACCGGAGCCGCCTGCGGCGCGGGCGCGGGAGCGCTGTTGCCGCCGGTCTGGTTGCCGCCACTGTTGCCGGCGCGCGAGGCCTTCTGCTTGCCGCGCGACTCACTGCGGGAGTTGCCCTTGTCCTTCTTCTTGTCCTTGTCGCGGTCGTCATCTTCGTCGACCTCGATCTCGCCGCGGTCGTCGTCCTTGCGCAGGTCGATCTGCCGCATCTGCTCGAAGTCGTCGTTCGAGCTCGCGTTCGCGAGCACCATCCCGACGCCGCCGATCGCGACCAGGCCCGCGAGCACCACCGCGAGGATCTTTCCGCTGGTCATCGATCACCTCCTTCTCGATTGCTCTCGTCACCGGTCGCGCCGGCCGAAACGGGCTTGCGCCGCCCGGTCCGCCGCGACCGAGAGCCACCGTAGGAATCGCGCTTGAGATCGGGATTGGACGCCGGTGAGAGTCCTCTAACCGCGTCGCGGCGCCAGCTCGACCCGGGCTTGAAGCGGCCGATCCGCGGCGCCGGCAGGTCGTCGACGGCCGGCTCGAGGCAGGCGGCGAGCTCGGTCGCCGTCGGCCGGTCCTCGGGCCGCCACTCGAGGCACGACTCGATCGCCGCGGTCACGCTGCGGTCCGCATCGACCTCGAGCCGCGACGGGCGCGCCTCGAGCTGCGGGAACCGGTCCGTCGACGCCTCCTCCCAGGGCATCCGGGCGGCGAGCGCCTCATGCAGCGTGACGCCGAGCCCCCAGACGTCCGCCGGGGGGCCGATCTCTCCCCGGCGGGCGGCCGGGTCGCACTGCTCGGGCGCCATGTAGCGGTCGGTTCCGGTCGGCGCGGTGATCGCCCGCGCCGCGTCGAGCGGGCGGGCGAGGCTGAGGTCGATCAGCCGCGGGGCGGCGCCCATGATGATGTTGCGCGGCTTGACGTCGAGATGGACAAACCCTCGCTGGTGCATGTAGTGGAGCGCCGAGCAGACGCTGAGCGCAAGCGGCAGCAGCTGCTCGGCGACGATCCCGTAGCGCCGGCAGAGGGTCGAGAGCCGAGGCCCCTCGACGAGCTCGAGGACGACGTGCGGCCGCGGACCGGACGTGACCGCGCCGAAGCCGCGCACCAGGTGGGGATGGGCGAGGGCGCCGAGCGCCGCCGCCTCGGCCTCGAGCACGCCGAGCGCCGCCGGGTCGGCGACCTGGTCGGGGCGCAGGAGCTTGGCGACGACAAGGGTGTGGAGATCGTCGTCCCAGGCGAGGTATGTCTCGTAGCGGCGGCCGCCGCCGATCGGCTCAACCGCCCAGCGCCCGGGCGCGATCTCGTCGCCCTCGGCGAGCCGCCACGATGCGGGCTCGTCCATGGCCGGATCCTCGGCGACGGCGATGAGTCGGAGATTGGGCGTCGATGAGAACGCTCTAATCGGCGCCGGGAGCGAACGCCGGGGCGATCCGGCGACCTGCTAGTGAGTGAGGGGATGAGCGGCGTTCGAGGCGCGAGCAAGCGGTGGCTGGGTGGCGGCGCCGCGGCACTGGTCGCGGTCGCGGTCGCGGTCGGCGTCCTCGTCGCAGGCGGAGGAGGCGACGACCCTGAGCCGACGGTCCGTTCCCCCGCCGCCGACCCCGAGCCGGCCGACCGAGCCGAGCCGCCCGAGCCGCCGCCCGGCGACGCACCGCGTGACGAACGGGGCGACGCCGATCCCGCCGACGAGCCGCCGGTGCTCGA
This sequence comes from Solirubrobacterales bacterium, assembly GCA_035461385.1. Taxonomy (GTDB): domain Bacteria; phylum Actinomycetota; class Thermoleophilia; order Solirubrobacterales; family 70-9; genus DATHVI01. Next base: position 12,306 of record DATHVI010000067.1, on the reverse strand, counting down.
CGAGGACGAGCTCGGCGCGGACGAGCGCGAGGCCGCCCGGACCGTGCGGGCCTACGTCAACCGCCTCTCGGCCCGCGACGGAGCCGCGGTCTGCGCCCTGCTCGCTCCGGGCGCGATCGACGCGGTCGAGCTGCCGGAGGACCGCGGCGGATGCGCGCGCTCGCTCAGCGCCTCGATCGGCTACCGCGACGCCCGCGGGCTGCCGGTCTGGGACAGCGCCCGGGTCCGGGGCCTGCTGACGGTCGCGCTCGACGGCGACCGGGCGAGCGTGACGGCGACGACCGTCACCCGGTTCGCCGACCGCGACGAGCCCTCGATCGAGGACGACGTCGTCCACCTGGTCCGTGACGACGACCGCTGGAAGATCGCGAAGGCGAGCTCGACGCTGTACCGCGCGGTTGGAATCGCCGACGTCCCCCCGCGAGTCCTCGCGCCGCCGGGCTGACCCCGGCGGGGCAAGCAAGCGTGATCGCTTGCTGCCAGCAGTCAGCGAACCCGCGCCTTCTCAGGGCGCCGGCTCAGCGGCGGACCGAGACGATCCGCGCGCCGGGAGGATTCCCGCGGCCCCGCAGCAGGGTGACGTAAGCGCGGTCCGGCGCAAGCGCCGTCGACCACAGCGTCGCCTTGTTGTGACGGCGCTTGAGCAGGCGCCGGCCAGGGCCCTCGGCGGAGATCCGCTTCAGCCGCAGCTCGTGCCCGGCGCGGGTCGAGCGAACGTAGAGCACCCGTCGCGAGAGCACCGACGGATTCGAGAGGCCGAAGCGGGGGCTGGCGATCACCGTCCCTCGCCGGCGCGAGCCGAGCCGGTTGAACACGACCCGGTTGACCCGCGGCTTGGCGACCGCGTAGACGAGCGTCCTCCCGTGGAGGTTCGGCTGACCGAGCTGCTGGCGCTTTCCGACCCCGTGGATCGAACGGGCCTTGCCGATCCGGCCGCCGGCGAGGATCCGGCGGCGCAGGAGCCGGTCGCGCTGCTTGACGCGCCGGCGATAGACGATGAAGCGCCTCGACACCGCCACCGCGTCGGTGCCCTTCGTCTCCACCGAGGCGATCCCGTCCAGGGTCGCGGCGTCGAGGAGGACGATCCGCGAGCCGCGGAGGACGGCGACGTGGCCGCCGCCGACCGCGGGGTCGGTGCCGTCGAGGTCGATCCGGTCGCCGCCGCGGATCAGGACGCCCGCCGCACCGGGTACCCGCTGATAGGCGAGCTGCGCCCCCGCCGCCGAGGGGTCGGCGGCGGCGCCGGCGTCCTCGCTCGCCGCCCCCGCCGGCTCGGACGCGAGCAGGGCCGCGGCGGCTACGAGCAGCGCGCCGGCGTCGCCGAGCCGGACGCCGCGGTAGAGGCTCGGGCGCATCGCCATCGCCTCGGTGCAGGCGATCCCGTGCGGGCGGTCGGCGATCGGGGCGAGGACGACGATCGGCAGCGCGCGCCCGACGCCGAAGGCGAGCCCGATCGCGATCCCGACCATCGGCTCGCCGACCGCGAGCGCGATCCCGGCGATCGCCCAGACGCCGAAGGTGAGGACGAAGGTCGTGAAGCCGAGCCCGAGGAGGATTCCGTAGAGGCCGGCGGCGAGCGGCATCGGCATCAGCCGCCGCCAGTGCTCGGGGAGCTGCCGGCGCACCTGTGGCGCGATCCGGGCGCCCCGCGCCTCCCCGACCGCCGCGGCGAGCGCGAGACCCGCGGCGAGCAGATAGGCGAGCCGGGCGTCGGCGCCGTGGATCAGCCCCCCGAGCGCCGCCAGCGCGCCGAAGGTCAGGATCCCGCCCACCAGGCAGCCGGCGAAGAAGGTCGCGCACGCGGCGAGCGTCGTCGGCCGCCCGCCGCTGTGGCCGGTCGCGCCGATCGTCTCGATCATCGAGAACCCGCACGGCGACCAGGTCCCGGTGAACCCGATCAGCGCCGCGGCGGCGATCAGCGTCAGCTCGAGCGCGCCGATCAGCACGGCACCTTCGTCTGGAAGTACATGACGCAGAACACCTTCCGCCCGCGGTAGCAGTAGCCGGTGAGCGAGGCGTCGCCGTTGATCCGCCGGTTCGAGTACGCGCAGCAGTCGACAAGCTTGCGGACGCGCCCGCCGCAGCAGCGGTACCAGCTCCCGTCGACCCAGGTGCGGATCCCGAACTGGCGCGAGGTCTCATCGCAGACCTTGGTCCGCGGAGCCGGCGGCAGCGGGCGGCCGTCGGGATCGTGGAGGACGTTGCCGCTGCCGTCGACGGGGCGCCCGCGCCCGTCGACGACCCGGCCGAGGTTGTCGATCGGCTTGCCGTCGGAGGCGCGGAGCGGGTAGCCCTTGGCGTCGATCCGCGGCAGCGCGCGACCAAGCGGATGCGGGCACGAGCCGGTGGTGAAGATGTGCCCGCAGAAGTGGTACGCGTCGGCCTCGCCCGGTTTCACCGCCCTGGCGACGACGCCGCCCGCGGTCACCCCGACGAGCGCCGCCCCGAGCCGCGAGAGGAAGCCACGGCGGGAGCTGCTGCCGGCGAGAGAGTCGAGCGCGTCGCCGACCCGGTCGCGCGCGGGATCAGGCACCGAACGCCTCCACGAGCCCGCGCTCGCGCGCGCGCCGCTCGGCGGTCGCGACGACGCTCTCGAGCTGGGCGAGGTTGTTGAACGTGCCCTTCGCGAGCACCGTCCCCGAGAGGTCGAATGCGACCGCGTAGGGGCTGCCCGGGATTTCGAGCTCGCGCCAGACGTCGTCGTCGCGGGCCTCGTCGAAGGTTTCGACGACGAGCACAGGATCGCTCGCGAGCGAGGTCACCGCGGGGTCGAGCGAAGCGCAGACCGGGCAGCCCTCGGAGCTGAACACCGCCAGCGCGAGCTCGGCCGATGGCCGGGGATGGAAGCGATCGATGAGCCGGCTTCGAGCGCCGAGCGGCGGCCCCTCGTCGGGGATCTCGAGTGCCGCTCCGGCCCCGAGGCGGAGGCGCAGCATCCCGACCTCGCGGGCGAGGGCGAGGACGGCGACCGCGAGCCCGGCGCAGACGAGCAGCGACGCGCCGACCCCGAGCGCGAGCCATTGCTCGGTGTCGAGCTCGCCGCGCGGAAGGAACGGAAGCGCGGCGAACGCCGCGGCCGCAGCGGCGTTGCGGCCGACCGCCCCCCAACTGACCGTCGAGCGCGAGCCGAAGCAAGCGCACGGCGCCCCGGCGCGGCCGCGGGCGATCGCGCCGACCATCGTCGCCGCGAAGGTCGCCATCAGTGCCGCGGCGAGGAAGGCTGCGGTGCGCGACCCCGCGATAACGCCTGCCGCGAGCGCGAGCTCGGCGGCGATCAGCGCCACCCAGGCGATCGCCTGCGAGCGTCGCTCGGCGATCCCGAAGGTTGCCAGGGCGGCACGGCTCGACGAGGGGCTTGCGAGCTTCGCCACGGCCGCCCCTGCCAGCAGCCCCCCGAGGAGCATTCGCACTGCGACCTCGAGCACGCGGTGAAACTAGCAAGCCGAGACCTACCAGTCGAAGCCCCAGCCCGGATACCAACCACCCCACCGGCGCCGCTCGCGGGAGCGGCATCAAGAGCGCGGCGTAGCCGCGCGCCCGTGGTTCAAGGCGAGAGCAGAGGAGGCGGTGGGGTAGTCGGTTCAGCCGATTGCGACCATGCGCTCGATCGGGACCCGGGCGCGCTCGGCGACCTCTTCCGGGACCTTGACCTCGAAGCGCATCTCGAGCAGCGAGTCGCGGAGCTTCGGAAGGGTGATCATCTTCATGTACTTGCAGAACGCCATCCGGTTGGCCTCGGTGAGCTTCGCCGCCGGCGCCGCCTGCTGGAGCGGGTAGAGCATCCCGTTCTCGGTCGCGACGACGAACTCGCCCTCGGGATTGGCCTCGACGTGCGCGAGCATCCCCGAGGTCGAGAGCAGGTGCACGCCTTCGGGGTCGATGTCGCCGGAGGCGACGTACTCGATCGCCTGGGTCGAGCACCCGCACTCGGGGTGGATCAGGAACTCCGCGCCGGGGTTCTCGGCCCGGGTTCGCTCGATGTCCTCGGGGCGGATCCCGGCGTGGACGTGACACTCGCCGTCCCAGACGTGGAAGCGCCGGTAGCGGGCCGGGTCGTCGGTGAGCCCGGTCTCGCGGGCGACGAAAGACCCCAGCCACATGTCGGGGCCGAACAGGATCTCGGTCTCGGGGCCGTGCTCGCGCCAGATGTGCTCGACGACCTGGACCGCATTCGATGAGGTGCAGCAGTAGTCGGTCTCGGCCTTGACCTCGGCCGAGGTGTTGACGTACATCACCACCACCGCTCCTGGGTGCTCTGCCTTCCAGGCACGGAGCTGATCGGCGGTGATCGAGTCCGAGAGCGAGCAGCCGGCGTCGGGATCGGGGATCAGCACGGTCTTCTGCGGCGAGAGGATCGACGCCGTCTCGGCCATGAAGTGGACGCCGCAGAACGCGATCACGTCGGCGTCGGTGCTCGCCGCCCGCCGCGAGAGGCCGAGCGAGTCGCCGAGCTGGTCAGCGACGTCCTGGACCTCTGGGAGCTGGTAGTTGTGGGCGAGGATCACCGCGTTGCGGGCCCGGGCGAGCTCCCTCACCTCCTCCGAGAGGGCACGGATCTCGTCCGGCTCGAGCTCAGCGCCGGAAGTTGCCTGGATGGTGGGCAGCTCGACTGCCATTTCCGTTCTTGCTCCTGCGGATGTTCGCCTGCCCGTGCCGGTCGGGATCGCCGGCCTGACGCATGGCGAATGAACTGCGAGCAAGTTTAACCGCCGGGCCCGCCCCCAGGCGTCCGCGGGCGCCCGGATGAGCGGAGCCGGTCATCTACTCTCGCGTGCGGATGCCCGAGCTGCCCGAGGTCGAGATCACGGCGCGCCGGTTGTCGGCGACGCTCGCCGGCGTCGAGGTCGAGTCGGCGCTCGCGCCCGGGATGGTGACGATGAAGAGCGTCGACCCGCCGCTGTCCGCACTCGGCGGGCGCGTGATCGAGGGGGTCCGCCGGGTCGGGAAGATGCCGGTGGTCACGTTCACACCAGCGGGCGCCCCGAACGCCGCCGCCGGGGACCGCCTGTCGCTGCTGGTCCACCTGATGTCGGCCGGCCGCCTCCAGGTCTTCGACAAGCGCGCCTCGCTTCGCGACCGCCGCTCCCGGCTGCTGATCCGGCTCGCCGACGCCCGCGAGCTGCGGCTGCGCGAGTTCGGGACCAGGCAGCGAGCGTGGGCGAAGCTGATCCCGGCGGGCGCCGTCGGCGAGGACGAGATGGTCGCGACGCTCGGACCCGAGGCGTGGCCCGCGCCGCCGCTCGAGCGCTTCGCCGAGCTCGTCGCCGAGCCCCGCCACCTGCACCCGATGCTCCGCGACCAGCGGGTGATCGCCGGGATCGGGCGAAGCTGGGTCGACGAGCTGCTGTGGGAGGCGCGGCTGTCGCCGTTCAAGCGGGGGGTGGACCTCGAGCCCGGCGAGACCGAGCGCCTGCACGCCGCCCTGGCGCTGCTCGGCGACGCGATCGACCGCTACGAGGACGAGATCGGCGAGCGGATCCCCGACAAGATGCCGATGCCGCTGCGGGTCCACCGCCGTCAGGGGAAGCCGTGTCCGCGGTGCGGCGCAACCCTCGCCGCGGTCCACTTCGCCGAGCACGTGACGACGTACTGCCCAGCCGAGCAGACCGGCGGCCGCGTGCTCAAGGACCGCCGCCTGTCGCGACTGCTCAAGTAACCGGCCGCCTCCTCCTCCGTTCCCGCCTCCAACACCTGGCCCGCGGCTACGCCGCGGGCATCTCACACCTCCCGCGGCGCCTTCGGCGCCTCACCTCAGACGGGGCGGCTGATGAACAGGGTCCGGCCCGGGCCCTTCGGGGTGAGCGAGTAGCCGCAGGCGGTGTAGAGCCCGATCGCCGCCGCGTTGTCCTCGTTGACGTCGAGCTCGATCCGGCGGCAGCCGCGCTCGCGGGCCCGCTCGACCGAGGCGTCGACCAGGGCCCGGCCGAGCCCGGCGCCCCGCGCCGCCTCGCGGACGTAGAGGTCCTCGAGCCAGCAGTCGGGGGCGGACGTCCAGATGCCCCAGCGGTAGCGGAGCTGGCAGACCCCGACCGCTTCGCCGCCGCCGTCGAAGGCGAGCAGGTACTCCCCGTCGCCAGCTGCGGTGACCCGCTCGACGCTCGCCTCGAACTCGCGGTCGGTGGGCGTGCTCTTGCCCCACCAGTCGCGGAACTCGCCGAGCAGCCGGGCGACCGTCGCGACCTCGCCGCTGCCCGCCAGACGCACCGATCCCATCAGCCGACCTCGAGCAGCATGCTGAGGTCGAGCGCCGGCGCCGAATGGGTGAGCGCCCCGACCGAGATGAACTCGACCCCGGTCGCGGCGACAGCGGCGACGTTGTCGAGCGTGACGCCGCCGGACGCCTCGAGCGGCGGCCGCCGCTCGCCGGCGACTGAGTCGCGACGGGCGACCGCGGCCCGCAGGTCGTCGACCGACATGTTGTCGAGCAGCACCCGGGCGGCGCCGGCCGCGAGCGCCGCCGTCACCTCGTCGAGGTCGCGGCACTCGATCTCGACCTCGCGGCCGGGCTCGGCGGCGCGGGCGCGCTCGACCGCGGCCCCGATCCCGCCGGCGATCGCGACGTGGTTCTCCTTGATCAGGATCGCGTCGTAGAGGCCCATGCGGTGGTTTCGCCCGCCCCCGGCGACGACCGCCTGCTTCTCGAGCGAGCGCAGGCCGGGAGTGGTCTTGCGGGTGTCGAGGATCACCGCGCCGCTCCCCCTGACCGCGTCGATGAACCGCGCCGTGAGCGTCGCGACCCCCGACAGGTGGCAGATCAGGTTGAGCGCGGTCCGCTCGGCGGCGAGCAACGCCCGAGCCGGGCCGGTCGCGACCGCGACCTCGGCCGGGACGGAGTCGCGCCACTCTCCCTCGGCGACCAGCCGGTCGAGCTCGTCGGCGCCCGCCTGGGAGAGGGCCTCCGCCGCGGCGTCGATCCCGAACACAACCCCCGGCCGCTTCTGGACGATCCGCGCCCGCGCCCGCGCGTCCGCAGGGACGAGCGCCCGCGACGTGACGTCGCCGAGCCCGACGTCCTCGGCCAGGGCTCGCTCGACCAGCTCGCTCAGCTCGCTCATCGTCTGCTCTCACCGCGGGCGCTACTCGCGCGGGAAGACCGCCATCGTCGCGGTGAACCCGTGCAAGTAGTTGTGCCCGCCGACCGGCCCGATCTCGCCGGCGCAGAAGAAGCCGCCCGCCGGCACGCCGAGCGAGTCCTGGACGGCGAGCGCGTCGTGGTCGGGGGCCGAGAACATGTGCGAGCCGCGTCCGTTGCAGGTGAACAGCAGCGCCCCCGCCGCCCCCGCCGTGCCGAGCGCCCGCGCCTGGGTGCGAAGCGCCTCGCGCAGGTCCTCGTCGGCCGAGTCGCCGTCGCGGACGTGCATCCTCACGGTCTGGCCGATCCGCACCCGCTCGCCGATCGCGATCGTCCCCTGCTCGGGGTCGGCGCCGATGATCGGGCGGACGAGGAAGTCGCCGCGGTCGTAGGACGGCTGGTTCTCGTCGATCACGAGCCCGAGCATCAGGCCCTCGGCTGCGAGCCGCTGCTCGGCGGGGTCGAGCTCGCCGATCGCCTCGCGCAGGCGGTCGAGCGCCGGCGCCGAGGCGAGCTCCTCGATCACGTTGCGGTGCGCGGCGGTGACCGTCATCTCGGGCCCGATCGGCCGGGCGCCCTGGGAGACGCAGGGCACCATGGCCACCCCCGACAGCGCGCAGGCGACCGCACCGGCGGCGAGCACGTCGCCGTCGCGAAACAGCGACGCCGAGCCCGCCGCCGCGGCGCTCGCCAGCCCGCCGAGCACCGGCAGGCCGGGCCGCGCTTCGTCGATCCAGCCGAGCAGCGCCTCGGTACGGAAGGTGTAGGGATCGGCGAGCACGATCATCGCCTCCCCGAGCTCGCCCGGATCGGGGAGGCCGCGGAGCTCGCTCCCGTCCGCCTCGACCTCGATGTGATGGGTCGTGATCTCCGCCCGCGGCGCCGACAACGCCCAGACGACGGCGCCCGGGCCCTCCTCGATCTCCCTGCCGGCGCCGACCACCCCGCCCGCCCCGCAGCCGAGCAGGTGGCGCGGCTCGAGCCGCTCGTGGACCGCCGACAGCAGCCACTTCCCGTGCCCGAGGTGCGGGGCGGTGGCGAACACCAGCGCGAGGTCGCAGTCTCCGGAGAGCCCTTCCGCCGCCTCGCCGGCAGCGTCGGCGAACGCCTCGACCGGGTCGAAGCTCTCCGACGTTCCCACCGAGACCTCGATCGCCATCGATGGAACGGTAACGCGCGCGCCGATCGGCGGTGAGCCCCGGTGGCGCTACCCGCCCGGGTCGACGACCTCGAACTGGGACATCAGGCCGTGGTCTTCGTGGTCGAGCATGTGGCAGTGGACCACGTACTTGCCGGCGTGGTCGCTGAGCTTGCCCGCGACGACGACGCGATCGCCCGGGTCGAGGAAGAAGGTCTCCTTCAGGCAGCGCTCCCACGGCGGGGGCGGCCTGCCGTTTCGCGACAGCACGTACCAGTCGGTGTGATGGAGGTGCATCAGGTGGGCAACCGCGGTCCGGTTCTCGAGCGCCCAGGTGGCGACCGACCCGAGCTCGCCCGTCGCGTCGGCGTAGGAGGGATCGAACGTCCTCCCGTTGATCAGCCACCGCGGGCGCAGTCCGGTCCCGACAGTGATCCGCCACTCGTGGGTCGGCTCCGGCGAGGCGGACGCGACCCAATCGGGCAGCGGGCGCAGCGTCGCCGGGATCGACGTCGCGTCGGCCCGCCGTCGGTCGGCGACCCGGAACTCCATCAGCGCCCCCTCGTAGGCGCGCGACCCGAGCTTGTCGGGCCCCCGCCGGCGCCGGCTGACCAGGCGCACGCGCCTTCCCCGCGCGCGCGAGAAGTCTGCGATCAGCTCGACCCGCTCGCCGGGGCCGACCAGCACCCGGCGCCGCGCCAGCGGCTTCGGCGTCAGCCCGGCCTCGGTCGCGATCTGGACGATCGGCACGTCGTTGGTGAGGGTGAGGTTGTAGGAGCGGAAGCTGGACGCGTTGAGGATCCGCAGCCGGTGGCGCTGGCCGCTCACCCGGTGGGTCGGCAGGATCGCTCCGTTGACGAGGACGTGGCGCCCGGTGACCCCGTCGTCGGGCGGCCGGCGCTCGGCGGCGAACGGGTCGGTGAGCTGGTTGCGGCGGTTGAAGGAGCGGTCGGCGAGCATCAGCGGGATGTCGCGACGGCCGCGCGGGAGCGGCAACGAGGCGTCGAGCTCATCGTCGATGATCCACATCCCCGCGAGCCCGCGCCAGACGTTGCGCGCGGTGCGCTCGAGGCGGTGGTCGTGGTACCACTGGAACGCCGCTCGCTCCGGCGCACCGTCCTCGACCAGGTCGTAGGTGTACGTCCGCGCACCCCCGGGCGGGATCAGGAGCTCGTTCCCCGACTCCGCGGCGCTGAGCCCGCCGGAGATGTCGCAGTAGAGCGCCCGCGGCTGCGAGGCCGTGAGCCCGCCCGGCTGGCCGTCGTCGGCCGAGCTGTTGTGGCCGCCGTGGAGGTGGACGGTCATCTCCCCCGCATTCGGCGGTAGCTCGTGGATGAAGCGGACCCGGGTCCGCTCCCCCGCCGGCCGGCGGATCGTCGGCCCGGGGAAGCGGCCGTTGTACGTCCACATCCGCGTCCGGCGGCCGGGAAGGACCCGGACCTCGGCCGCCCGCATCCGCACCGTGATCTCGGATCCGGTCAGCACCGGGGGGATCGGCAGCTCGCGCGCGAACGGCTTCACCCGTACCGGCGCGGCCGACGCCGATCCCAGTCCACCGCGCCACCGGTTCGAGGCAGGGAGAGCGAGGGCAACGCCCGCGGCGCCGGCCGCCGCGATCAGCGACCGGCGCGAGAGCTTCGTCTCATTCGTCTGCTCGCCTGAGGCCATGTCAGGGCTGCGCCGCTGGAGGGACCGGCCGATCGCCGGACCCTCCCACGCGGCTGGTCCTGCCTTAGCGGACCTCGATCTTGCCCTGCATGAACGGATGGACGATGCAGAGGAAGCGCAGGGTCTTGCCGCGCTTCGCGCTCACCTTCTGGCTCAGTGCCTCGTCCTCGGTCTCCGTGTACCAGGAGTCGCCGATCCGAGTCTTCGTGAACGACCGATCCCAGCCCGGCCGCCCGGCCTCGACCAGCGGCCGCCCGACCTCGAACGTCTCGAAGTCGACCTCGTGGGCCACCGCGGCTCGGAAGCAGACCCTCTTCGGGCCGTCGAAGCACTTGTTCTGCTGCCTGCGCGTCGTCGGCATCACCTTCTTGCTGACGAGCGTGAACGTGTGCGGGCCGACCCGTTCGGGATTGGTCTGGTTGACGACCCGCAGGGCCTTGCCCTTCCGCACCGACTTCGGCGCGACGAAGCGGAGGTTCTTCCCTCCGCCCTTCATCTCGACCGTCTTCGCGGCATCCGCCGGAGCGGGGCCGGCGATTGCCAGCAGCGCACCGACGAGCACGGCGCCCGCGAGCCCGGCGAGCAGTCGGGCCCGCGGGCCCGGTGAAATCGTCCCTGTCATCGAGTGGTGTCCTTTCCGTGAACGGGCCGGCGAGCTCGCCGGCCGCTTCCCTGAGTGTCGGCGAAAACGTTAGGCCAGCCCCCCGGCGCCGTAAAGGGGCGCGAGCAAGGTCTACGGACGAATACGACCCCGGCTGCGGCGAACTACTGCGCCGCCGCCTGGTTCAGGTACTCGCGGACGAACCCGTCGAGGTCGCCGTCGAGGACCCGGTTGGCGTCGCCGACCTCGTGCCCCGTGCGGTGGTCCTTGACCCGGGTCGAAGGGTGGAGCGTGTAGCTGCGGATCTGCGACCCCCACTCGGCCGCCTTCTGCTCGCCACGCTCGGCGGCGAGCTCGTCGGCGCGCTTTCGCTCCTCCTCCTCGAGCAGCTTCGCCCGCAGGAACCGCATCGCGGTCGCCTTGTTCTGGGTCTGCGAGCGCTCGTTCTGGCACTGGACGACGATCCCGGTCGGGATGTGCGTGATCCGGACGGCTGAGTCGGTCTTGTTGACGTGCTGGCCGCCGGCGCCCGAGGCGCGGTAGGTGTCGACCCGCAGGTCCTCCTCGTCGACCTCGACCTCGACCTCGTCGTCGACGAGCGGAGCGACGTCGATCTGCGCGAACGCGGTGTGGCGGCGCTTCTGGGCGTCGAACGGCGAGATCCGCACCAGCCGGTGGACGCCGCGCTCGGCGGCGAAGAGGCCGTAGGCGTTCTCGCCCTTGGCGATGAACGTCGCCTGCTTGATCCCCGCCTCCTCGCCCCCGGAGGCCTCCTTCATCTCGACCTCGAACCCGCGCCGCTCGGCCCAGCGCAGGTACATCCGCAGCAGCATCTCGGCCCAGTCCTGGGAGTCGGTGCCTCCGGCGCCCGATCGGACGGTGACGACGGCGTCCCCCGAGTCGTAGCGGCCCGAGAACAGCCGCGCCTCCTCGAGCCCGGCGAGCCGCCGCTCGAGCGAGTCGAGCTGGGTCGCGAGCTCGGCGGCGATCTCGGGATCCTCGCTCGAGAGCTCGAGCAGATCGTCGAGGTCGGCGACGTCGGACTCGAGCGACCGGAAGGTCTCGAGCCGCCTCTGCGCCCGCGCGTGTGCGGCGGAGGTCCTCGCCGCCCGCTCCTGGTCGTCCCAGAAGCCCGGCGACTGCATCTCGGCCTCGAGCCGGGCTACCTCGGTCTCGAGCTCGCCCGGGTCAAAGGTAGTCCGCGAGCAGCTTCAAGCCGTCGCGGATCGACTCGATCCGCGAGCTCGCGACCTCCTTCGAAGGTGCCTCGGCCATGCGGGATCAGGTTAGCCGTCGCCCGGCTGCCGGTCAGCGCCGTGCGGCGAGCTCGGCGAGGAGGTCGAGCGCCTCGGAGCGGTCCTCGAACGGCTGCCAGCGGGCGATCAGGCCGTCGCGGAACGTGAACAGGGCCGCCTCGGGTTCGTCGTGGGCGACCTCGTCGGTCCCCCGCCACCACCACTGCTTGCGGATCAGCGCGACCGCGTGGGCGCCGTCGCCGACGGAGCGGACGTCCTCGAGGACGACCTGCTGCTCGAGGCCTCCGCGCGGGTCCTTGGTCGCCCACCGGCCCGCCTCCTCGCGGCCCTCGCGAAGGCCGCGCCGGGTCTGGAGCTCGACCTCGGGATGGAGGGTGGCGACGAAGTCGTCGATCCGCTGGGCGTTGAACGTCGCGTAGAAGCGGTCGACGAGCTCGCCTGGGCTCGCCCCGTCTACGCCCCGTGGCACTTCTTGTACTTCTTGCCCGAGCCGCACCAGCAGGGATCGTTGCGCCCGAGCTTCTCCTTCTCGTCCTTGACGACGGTGCCGGCCTGCTGCTGTGGCGGCGCC
>DATHVI010000066.1:0-14585 GCA_035461385.1 Solirubrobacterales bacterium | reverse complement strand
CCTCGTCCTCGTCGTCCTCATCCACCGGCCGCTCGTGGGTTACCTCCACGGCGACTTCCTGGATGGCGAGGGGAAGCGGCGGCTCGGGCTTCGCGGCGCGGACCGTGACCTCCTCGCAGTCGAAGCGCTCGATCAGGCGCTCGGCGATCACCTGGCAGAGACGCTCCAGGGTCCGGTAGCTGCGCTCGGTCGCGGCGAGGGCGACGATGTCGCAGACCTCGGCGTAGTCCACCGTGTCCTCGACCCGGTCGGTGAGCACCGCGTCGCAGTCGGGGACGTCGAACGAGACGTCGATCTCGAGCCGCTGGCCGACCTCGCGCTCGGCCTCGCTGACCCCGTGGTGGGTGTAGATGGAGAGCCCGCGGAGCTCGACCTCGACCGCAACCGTGTCGTCGTTGCCGGAGCCCTCCACCCCGCCAACCTATCGTGCCGCAGCCTGCGCCCGCCACTCGCGGCGGCCGAGGATCGCCTCGGCGACGGTGACGGCCTGGCGCAGCTCGGCGACGTCGTGGACCCGCAGCACCTCCGCCCCGGCGCGCAGGGCGAGGACGCTCGAGGCGACCGTGCCGCCGAGGCGGTCGCCGACCTCGCGCCCGGTGAGCTTGCCGATGAACGTCTTCCGCGAGGTGCCGATGACGATCGGCCGGCCGAGCCGGCGAAGCTCGCCGAGCCGGCGGATCAGCTCGAGGTTGTGCGCGACCGTCTTCCCGAACCCGATCCCGGGGTCGATCCAGATCCGCCGCTCCGAGAGGCCCTCGCGAACCGCGAGCTCCATCTGGCGCTCGAGGAACGCGCGCACGTCGTCGACGACGTCGCCGTAGGTCGGGTCGCGCTGCATCGTCCGCGGCTCGCCCTGCATGTGCATCAGCACCAGGGTCGCGCGCCGGTCGGCGCAGAGGCCGGCGATCTCGCGGTCGCGGCGCAGTGCGGTGACGTCGTTGACGATCTCGGCCCCGGAGTCGAGCGCCGCCTGAGCGACGGCGAGCTTCGAGGTGTCGATCGACACCTGCGCGGCGCCGTTGCCGTCGCGGGGCGCGAGCTGCTCGACCACCGGGCCGACCCGCGCGAGCTCGACCTCGGCGCTCACCCCCTCGGCCCCGGGCCGGGTCGACTCGCCGCCGACATCGAGGATCTCGGCCCCCTGGGCGGCAAGCTCGCGACCGTGCGCGACCGCGGCCTCGGTGTCGAGGAACAGCCCCCCGTCCGAGAACGAGTCGGGGGTGACGTTGACGATTCCCATCAGCCGCGCGATCACGAAGGCATTATCCGCCGCCTCCTCCGCTCCCGCCCTGAATCCATGGTCCGCGGCTACGCGCGGGCATTTGATCCCCTCCCGCGTCCGGGACGGCGGGCTTCGGTCCGACGGGTGACCGGCAGTTCGGCGCGGAACCGGCCGTTCGGCGCGGACTGGCGCGGACTTATTCCTCGGCGCGCATCTCCGCCGCGAACCCGGGGCGGGGCTTCGGGACCGGGCGCGGGCCCTCGAGACCGGGCCTCTTCTCGGCCTCGGGCTCCAGCTCCGGCTCGGGCTGCTCGGGCTCCTCGTCGGCGCCGAAGACCTCCTCCTCGGAGGCGCCCTCGAGCAGCTTCGCGAACGCCTCGGCGTCGATCGTCTCGCGCTCGAGCAGAAGCTTCGAGATCCGGTCGAGCTGCTCGCGGTGCTCGCCGAGGATGTCCTTCGCCGTCTGGTGCGCCTCCTCGACGATGCGGCGGATCTCGTCGTCGATCTCGCGCGCGATCTCGTCCGAGTAGTCGGGCTCGGAGCTCATGTCGCGACCGAGGAACGGCTGGCTCGAGTCGTGGCCGAAGACCCGCGGGCCGAGCCGCTCGGACATCCCGAACCGCATCACCATCTGCTTCGCGGTCTCGGTCACCTTCTCGAGGTCGTTCGAGGCGCCGGTGGTGATCTCGCCGAAGACGATCTCCTCCGCCGCCCGGCCGCCGAGGGTCATCGCCATCGTCTCGGTGAGCTGCGCCCGGGTGGTGAGGAACCTGTCCTCCTCGGGCAGCGAGATCGTGTAGCCGAGCGCCTGGCCGCGGCTGATGACCGAGACCTTGTGGACCGGGTCGCAGTTCGGCAGCAGGTGGCCGACGATCGCGTGGCCGAGCTCGTGATACGCGGTCACGAGGCGCTCCTTCTCGGACATCACCCGGGTCTTCTTCTCCGGGCCGGCGATCACGCGCATGATCCCCTCCTCGAGCTCCTCCATCGTGATCTCGCGATGCCCGGAGCGCGCGGTGAGCAGGGCCGCCTCGTTGATCAGGTTCGCGAGGTCGGCGCCGGTGAACCCGGGGGTCTGGCCGGCGAGGGCGTCGAGGTCGATCTCCTTCGCCAGCGGCTTGCCGCGGGTGTGGACCTCGAGGATCTTCGTCCGCCCCTTGCGGTCGGGTCGGTCGACGACGATCTGGCGGTCGAAGCGGCCCGGCCGCAGCAGCGCCGGGTCGAGGATGTCGGGGCGGTTGGTGGCGGCGATGAGGATGATGTTGTCCTTCATCTCGAACCCGTCCATCTCGACCAGGAGCTGGTTCAGGGTCTGCTCGCGCTCGTCGTGGCCGCCGCCCATGCCGGCGCCGCGATGGCGCCCGACGGCGTCGATCTCGTCCATGAAGATGATGCAGGGGGAGTTCTGCTTCGCCTGCTCGAACAGGTCGCGGACGCGGCTCGCCCCGACGCCGACGAACATCTCGACGAAGTCGGAGCCCGAGATCGAGAAGAACGGCACCCCCGCCTCGCCGGCGACGGCGCGGGCGAGCAGCGTCTTGCCGGTGCCCGGCGGGCCGTAGAGGAGGACGCCCTTCGGGATCCGGGCCCCGAGCGACTGGAACTTCTTCGGGTTCTCGAGGAACTCCTTGATCTCGTGCAGCTCCTGGACCGCCTCGTCGGCCCCGGCGACGTCGCGGAAGGTGATCTTCGGCGCGTCGACCGACATCCGCTTCGCCTTCGACTTGCCGAAGCTCATCACCCGCGAGCCGCCGCCCTGCATCTGGTTCATCAGGAACAGCCAGAAGGCGAGGATGAGGATGAACGGCAGCATGTAGGTGAGCATCGAGAGGATCCCCGAGCCGCCGGTCCCCTCGACCTCGGTCTCGATCCCCTGGCGCTCGAGCAGGTTGATCAGCTGCGCCTCGGTCTCCGACGGGTAGCCCGTCGAGTGCTCCTCCTCGTTGCCGGCGACGTCAGTCTCGATCCACTTGACGGTGCTGCGCTCCTGCTCGAGCGTCACCTTCTCGATCGTCCCCGGCTCGTCGGTGACCAGCACCTTGAAGTCGGTGTACGTGGGCTCCTCCTCGCGGCCCCCGTCGCTGAACATCCGCTGGGCGAAGAACGCGAGCACGATCACGATCAGGATCGGGAACGCGGCACTTCTCATGAACCGTCTCATCGCTGGATCGTCAAGGGGTGCGTCGCCGTCGAGGTGGTGGTTGCTCGTTCAACCGGACGGGCTCTCGGCACCCGCTCGGAATCGGCTTGAAACTGCCGCCGGAGGCACTGAGATCAGCGTACCAGGGGGGTTCGGGGGCCGCCGGCGCTCGTCACAGGCGTCACGATCCCGTCCGACTCGCGCGATCGGCCCGGCAGCAAGCGGGGTCAGCGCTCAGCGAGGGCGGCGACGTAGCGGAGGTTGCGGTGGCGCTGGGCGTGGTCGAGGCCGTATCCGACCGCGAACCGGTTCGGGATCTCGAACCCGACGTAGCGGATCGGAAGCTCGACCCGGCGGCGCCCGGGCTTCGTCAGCAGCGCGCAGACCTCGAGCGAGGCGGGATTGCGGGCACGGAGGTTCTTGAGCAGGTAGTGGAGGGTGAGGCCGGAGTCGACGATGTCCTCGACGACGAGCACGTCGCGGCCCTCGATCGGCGAGTCGAGGTCCTTGAGGATCCGCACGACGCCGGATGAATCGGTCGCCGATCCGTATGAGGAGACGGCCATGAAGTCGACCTCGCACGGAACCGTCAGCTCGCGCATTAGGTCGGCGATGAACAGCACCGCGCCCTTGAGGACGCCGATCATCACCGGCACGCGCCCGTCGTAGTCGCGACTGATCTCCTCCCCGAGCTCGCGCACCCGTTGCTTGAGCTCCTGCTCCGAGACCAGCGTCTCGCCGACCTCGGGCCCGGCCGGACCCTGCCCGGGGCTCACGGGTCCAGCACCCTCGCGGTCAGCACCGCGACCTCCTCGGTGCGGTCGTCGATCCGGAAGTCCTCCGAGACCGCGACCCCGGCGACCCAGGCGACCTCGCCGCCGACCGTGATCACCGGCAGGTCGTGGCGCAGCGACCGCGGCACACGCCGGTCGGTGAACAGGTCGCCGAGCGTCTTCGTACCCGCCATCCCGAGCGGGCGGATGCGGTCGCCCTCGCGCCAGGTCCGGACCTCGACCGGCCCGGCGAGCGCCCGTGCGTCGAGGGTCGCGAGCTCGGGCCCCGCGGGCTCGACCGGGCTCGGGTGGAGCTCGGCCCGGATCTCCCAGCGCCCAACCCGAGCGCGGCCGGGGAGGCGGAGCGCGACCGGCTCGGGCGCCGCCTCGGCGGCCGAGGCGCGGAAGCGGACGAACCCCGCCTCGCAGGCGGCGGTCAACCCGCGCCCGAGGTCGATCTCGCCGCCACCGGGCCGGGCGGCGAGGTCGAGGATCTCGGCCGTCCGGGCAGATCCAATCGGCACCGGGCGCCCGGCGGCGCGCTCGGCGAGCGCCCGCAGCGCGAGGCGCCGCAGCGCCGGCTCCCAGCGATCGAGCTCGGCGGCGCGGACCGCGATCGCCCCCGCCCCCGCACCCGCCGAGTCGAGCGCCTCGAGCACGACTCGGTCGAGCAGCTCCGCCTCCTCGGCGAGCTCGGCGCGGGTCGCGGCGATGTTGCGCTCGGCGGCGGCGCTCAGCTCGCGCAGCTCGGGCAGCACCCGGGCGCGGATCCGGTTGCGGGCGAAGGTTGGGTCGTCGTTGGTCTCGTCGTCGGCGAACGCGAGCCCGGCGCCGGCGGCGAGCTCGCGCGCCCGGTCGCGATCGATCGCTAGCAGCGGGCGCACCACCCTCCCGGAGCGGGGCGGAAGCCCGAGCAGCGAACGGGTGCCGGGGGACGCCGCGAGGCGATAGAGCACGGTCTCGGCGAGGTCGGTGAGGGTGTGCCCGGTGACGACCAGGTCGGCTCCGGTCCTCACCCGCAGGCGCTCGGCGGCGTCGTAGCGGATCTCCCGCGCGGCCGCTTGGAGGTTCCGTCCCTCGAGCAGAGCCGGGTCGGAGCGCTCGATGTGGAGGTCGAGGCGAAGCGCCGCGCACAGCCGCCGGCACGCCGCCTCCGACTCGCCCGCCCCCCCGCGAAGCGCGTAGTTCACGTGCAGCGCGTGAACCGGCTCGGCGCCGAGCAGCCGGGCGACCGCCGCCGCCGCGCAGGCGGAGTCGGGCCCACCCGAGGTCATCACGACGACCGACGAGCCGGGGTCGATCAAGCCGCTCGCGGCGACGAGCTCGCGCAGTTCGTCGAGGGCAGCGGCTTTCTCCATCATTGCTCCGGGCGGCTCGGCGGCTTCGGAACAGTCACCTGCGGCGGCTTCGCCGCCTTACCTGCTGCTCGCGGCGCCGACATGGCCAGGCACGGCCAACCGGCCGCGAATCGGTTCCGGCACCGCGCCCTCACAGTCACCTGCGGCGGCTTCGCCGCCTTACCTGCTGCTCGCGGCGCCGACATGGCCAGGCACGGCCAACCCGCCGCGAATCGGTTCCGGCACCGCGCCCTCACAATTGGCGATCTTACGCCGACCGTCAGCCGTCTCCTTTGCCGTCCGGCTGTCAGTCGTCGGTCGCGCGGGCGCGGACGGTGTAGAGCTCAACCGGCGATCCGAAGCCCTTCAGCTCGACCCGGCCGATCGGCTCGAACTCGAGGAAGTCCGAATCGCCGATCGCCTCGACGATGGCCGCCGTCACCATCACCTCGCCGCCGATCGCGCGTGCGACCACCCGGTGGGTGAGGTTGACGTCGGTGCCGAAGTAGTCGCCGTCGCGGTAGACCGCCCGTCCACAGTGGATGCCGACCCGGGGCTGGGGCCGGTCGGGGAACAGGACCAGGAAGCCGACCGCCCACTCGGCGAGCGTCGCCGGGTCGCGCGAGACGATCATCACCTCGTCGCCGATCGTCTTCACCACCAGCGCTTCCGCGGGCAGGGTC
The DNA here is from genome assembly GCA_035461385.1 of Solirubrobacterales bacterium. Taxonomy (GTDB): domain Bacteria; phylum Actinomycetota; class Thermoleophilia; order Solirubrobacterales; family 70-9; genus DATHVI01. The sequence continues at coordinate 8,430 of DATHVI010000066.1, read as the reverse complement.
GCCTCAACCGTCTCGGTGAACCGCTCGACGAGGTCGAGCGCCTCCTCGTCGCCCTCCTCCTCGGTGTAGCGGGTGAACCCGGTGAGGTCGACGAAGCAGAACGCCATCTGCACCTCGCCGAGCTGGCGGCGGTCGCCGAAGTCGGTCTCCATGTGGCCGACGACGTCCTGCTCGAGGAAGAACCGCAGGTAGCGCTGATGGAGATAGTCCATCAGCGGGGAGGCGGCTGGCATCAGGTCGCGGGCGAGCGACTCGAGCTGCTCGGCCATCTCGAGTGGGTCGACCCCATCACGGATCAGCGGCTCGTGGACGAACAGGTGCAGGAGCCGCACCTCGGCCTCGGCGATCTTGCGGATCGACTGCGCGTAGACCCGAATCAACTGCAGCAGCGCGACCAGCGGCAGCCCGGCGCGAAGCACGTCGGCGATCACCTCGATCGCGGCGGCATCCTGCTCGCTGAGCATCCCCTCGACCGCGGTCGGCGTCCCGAGCAGGCTCGTGATCCGTTCGATCAGCTCCGGCTCGAGACCGGTCGCCCGTGCGACCTCGGCCGGGGTGAGGTCGCGCTCGCTCTGGGGGACGAGGTGCTCGACGTAGCCAGTCGCGAGCCGGCCCTCGGCGACAGCCTCGCGCAGCTCGGCGAGCGAATGCCCGCGGTCGCGCATCCGCGCGACGACCCGCGCATGCGCCGCCGCGGGGGCGGTCCAGCCGCGGTCGCCGACCGGGATCACGCCGGCGGCCGCCCAGCGTCGCAGGGTGGACGCGGAGACCCCTGAGATCCGAGCCGCCTCGTTGATCGGGATCACGTCGTCCGGCACTCGCCGCGATCCTAGAGACATCTGCCGCCGCCTCCCCCGCTCCGGCCTGCCGCCGCTTTCCCCCGCACCAGCCGCGAAACCCGCTCCAAGCGTGAGGCGACGGGGTCGCTTTGCTCGGCCCCGTCGCCTGGCGGGCATCACGGCCCGCTACGTCGGCCTGCGGCGCTTGGGCGCCTCGCGAGCCCCGGCTCGCGCCCCAGTCGCCGAGGGGCGCCGCAGCGTCGAGGCCCACTGCGGCCTGCTGCCTGATCCGTACCGCTCAGGCTACGCCCCTCGGTGTCGCCAGTCAACCCGCGAGCCGGGCGGTCGCCGCGGTCGTCAGCCGGGGGCCGGCGTCGGCGAGTGAGCCGCCGCCAGGGCCCGGTAGCGCTCGGCGATCAGCCGCGCGACGGGGAGGAAGGCAACCGCGCCGCGCGCACCGCAGCGGCAGCGCGCACGTCCTCGCGCGATCGCGACCGCCAGGCTCTCGTCCCCTTGCAGGAAGCGGTGCGCGACCGCCGAGTCCATCTCGAGCTCGAGCGCGGGCTCGGCGCCGAGGTCGCCGTCGAACGACCAGCTGAGGTGGCGACCCGGCTCGTCGGCCGCGGCGACGTCGAGGGTGAGCCCGAGGTCGGAGACGACGAGGCGAACGCTCATCCCGCTCGCCCCCAGCAGCGGGCCGCGGCGCTCGTCGCCGTCGAGCTCGGCCAGGGTCCGCTCGAGCAACTCGCGGAGCTCGTCGCCGGACGGGCCGGCGGGCGCATCCGTCGACGTCCCACCGCGACCGATCCCAGCGCTCACAACCATCTCCGCCCGGCAGCGTATACCCGCGGTACCCGTGGGTGCCACGGCGCCGCCGCCCGCCGCGCCCGAGCGCCGGCTACAGGAACGCCGAGCCGCGCGTGACGAGGTTCTCGTAGAGCTTGTCCTGGATCGTCTCCTTGACCTGCTCGACGAGGTCGAAGACGACGCGCCGGTCCTCGGCCGCGTCGGGTGCGTGGGCGGAGACGTCGATCGGGTCGCAGAACTCGATCCGCCACCGCGACGGCAGCGGCACGAGACCGAGGACGCCGAGCCAGGGGAAGGTCGGGGTGAGGGGGACGAACGGGGCCCCGGTCGCCCGCGCGAGCACCCGGCTCTCGCCCAGCTTCGGGTAGATCTCCTCCGAGCCGACGACCGCCACCGGGACGATCGGCGAGCCGGTCCGCAGCGCGACCTCGACGAACCCGCCGCGACCGAATCGCTGCAGGCGGTAGCGCTGGGAGAACGGCTTCCCGGTCCCCTTCGCCCCCTCGGGAAAGACCATCAGCATCTCGTCCGACTCGAGCAGGCGGCGCGCGTTGTGGGGACCGGCGGGAACCCCGCCGACACGGCGCATGAACGACGACAGGAACGGGAGCTCGAAAGCCCAGTCGAGGACCATGAACCGCGGCCACCGCGGCAGCGGGTGCTCCTTCATGATCGCCATCGTCATCATCGAGGCGTCGAACGGGAAGATCGACCCGGCGTGGTTGGCGACCAGCAACGCCCGGCCGTGGGCGGGAACGTTGCCGACGCCGGTCGCTTCGACGCGCCACCAGGTCGAGTAGAGGAAGTCGAACAGCGGGTAGGTCGCCTCGGCGAGCTCCTCGTCGAAGCCCCACTCGTCCTCGTAGTACTCCCCGCGGAGCCGGCGGCTGATCGTGTCGACCGCGCCCCGCAGGTTGGTCGGCAGCTCGACCGCGGCCCGCTCCGCCGCGGCGAGCGGGTCGAGCCCGTCCTCGATCCCGAGCCGCATCGAGCGCAGGAAGTCGGCGAGCGCCTCCGGCCCCGGGAACTCGCGCTCGGTTGCCGCCGCCACCCTATCTCGTCCCAATCAGGCGCTCGACCAGGACGCCGGGATGAAGCCGGGGGGCGATCCGCCGGCCGTCGACCTCGGCGGCGAAGTCGCGCACCGCCGCGGCCGCATCGAACCGTGGGACGTACCCGACCTCCTCGCGCAGCCGGCGGTTGTCGACCCCGCGGCCGAAGCGCAGCAGCCGCACGCCGTCGCCGTAGAGCTCGCCAGCGCCAAGCTCGCGGCCGAGCCGGGCGAGTGCCGGCGCAAACAGCGGGTGCGGGACGGGCAGCATCGGCCGGCGCAGCAGGCTGAGCATGCGGCTGAGCGAGATCGCGCCGTCCGGGGCGACGTTGACCGGACCGCGGATGGGAGCGGCCGCAGCGGCGGCGAGCGCGCCGGTGGCGTCGTCGGCGTGCAGGAACTGCACCCGCGGGTCGTACCCGAGCTGGGTCGGCACGACCGGCAGCCTCAGGTATCGCACCAGCGGCGTCGCGAGGTCGGGGCCGATCTCGGGCTGGAAGCGGAGCATGCAACAGACGAGCTCGGGGTGGCGGCGCGCGAAGTTGTCGAAGTAGTCCTCGAGCTCGGAGATGTCGCGCTGGAACCTGGTCCGCAACGGCAGCCGGCGGGCGAGGTCCTCGGTGAAGAACTGCGGCGCCGACGCCTCGCAGCCATAGATCGCCGCCGAGCCACGGACGACCACCCGCTCGAGGGTCGGGGTCCGCTCGCAGGCGGCGAGGAGCTGGAGGGTGCCGATGACGTTGATCTCATGCAGCGCCTTCGCCGGGCGCCCGGGCTCGGGGTACCAGAGGATGCCGCAGTGAACGACGGTGTCGACCTCGGTGCCGGTCAGCAGCCGGGAGATCACGGGGCTGCGCAGGTCGGCCTCGATGTAGTCGGTCCGCTCGAGATCCCCCGGCGGAGGTCGCGAGTCGAGCCCGGCGAGGTAGTCGATCTCCGGGTCGCGCTCGAGGCGGCGGGCGAGCTCGAGCCCCCAGTGGCTCGCCACGCCCGTGATCAGCACCCGGCGCACCGGCAACCTCTAACCCTCAGGTTTAGGATTAGTCTCACGCTTGGCCTCGTCCTCGACCTCAGCTCGAGTCTCCTGTCGGGGGGCGAGCCTGGCCTCGAGCGCCGCAATCCGCCGCTCGAACGCCTCGAGCCGGCGGCCCGCCTCCTCGAGCCCACCTTGACCGCGCCGCGCCAGCCCCGCCCCGGCCTCCTGGCCGCGGCGGGCGAGCTCGTCGCGCGCCTCGCGGCCGAGCCTGGCGACGTCGTCGAGCAGGGTCAGGGCGCGGTCGCGGGTCGACGCAGCCGGCCCGGCGGTCGCGGTCAGCGTCCGCTCGACGGCCGCCCGCAGCGCCTCGGCGACGCCGCCCTCCGGGTGCGGCGCGGAGCCCGGCGCCCCGCCGCCGCCGGTCCTCCGCCCGGTCCCGGTCCCTTCGCTCTCAATGCCCACGTCCGCAGCATATGAGCGATCCTGTCGCGATGAGCCTCCACCTGCGACCCACGGCCGCGATCGCCGCCGACGCCCTCCTCCCCGGAGACCCGGGCCGCGCGCTCGCGCTCGCCCAGGCGCTGCTCACCGAGCCGCGGATGTCCAACCACCATCGCGGCCTCTGGGGGTACACCGGGGTCACCGAGCAGGGTCTCGAGCTGACGATCCAGTCGACCGGGCTCGGCGGCCCGAGCGCCGCGATCGTCCTCGCCGAGCTCGCCGGCCACGGCGTCCGCCGCGCGATCAGGCTCGGCACCTGCACCGCGCTCCCCGGCGGCCCGCCGCCTGGGACCGGCGTTCTCGCCGAGGCGGCGCTCGCCGTCGAGGGATCGAGCCGCGCGCTCGCCCCCGGTGGCGTCGCCCGCCCCGATCCCGGGCTTCACGCGGCGCTGCGGGCTGCCGCCGGCGATCGCCTCTCGATCGAGGCGACAGTCGCGAGCGTCGACGTCGTCTCGCCGGCGCCCGGGCTCGAGCCGGCCGGCGACGGAGGGCTCGACGGCGCCCGCGCGGTGGAGATGAGCACCGCGACGCTGTTCGCGCTCGGTCCGCGGCTCGGGGTCGCGGTCGCGAGCGCGCTCGTCGTCGCCGACAGCCGTCCAGGCTCAGACCCGCTCGCCGACCCCGAGCTCGAGCGGGCGTCGGCGGAGCTAGCCGGCGCCGCCGCGCGGGCGCTCGCGCGCTAGCTCGTCGAGCTGGTCCTCGACCGCCTCGAGCCGGGAGGAGAGCGACCGCAGCCGCTGCTCGAGCCGCTCGAGGTCAAAGCTCGACGCGAGGTTGAGGGCGCCGATAGCGTTGCGCTGCGCCTGGGCGGCGCGCTCGCCGGCGTGGAGCGCCTTACCGAGCGCCTGGCTCAAGAGCGGGTTCTCGAGCAGCGCCTGGCCGAGCTCGCCGAGCGCCTCCTCCCCCCGTTCGCGCAGGGTCGACGCCTCCTCCTCGCCCCCGCCTTCGGGGCCCTCGCTCGGGCGTGATTCGGGCTCGTCCACTGTCGGGCTCAGGCTACCGGCTCGATCGGGTTTCAAGCGCTGCCGCCGCGTTGCCGATTCAACTCGGGATGACCCCCGTCGACCCGCGCATTCGCTCGACCCCCTGGAGTACCATCTCCAGCATCGGTTCCCGGTTGAAAACCGGCCGCGCACCGGGTAGCGTTCGGCGCCCTCGGAGCAGGGCGGTCACCCGTGGCGAAGGAAGAGGACTTGTAGGCTGCACGCGGGTACCCGGTCGAGGACATTTGGGATGACACGGAAGCTCCTACTGACGATCGCGTTCGCGATGCTCGGCATCGCCCTCGCGGCGGGCAGCGTCAACGCGCAGGGCGGCCTCCTCGGCAGCGGCCAGGGCGGCGTCTCGATCAACCTGCCGGACGGCCTCAAGCTCTCCGACCTCACCCTCGCCGACTGCCCGCTGATCGAGGACGAGCAGATCCGCCTCGAGCTCGGCTGCCCCGAGGAGGAGGGTGGCTCCGGCGGCGGCAGCGGCGGCGGCTCCGGGTCCGGCGACGGCTCGGGCGGCGGCACGCCCCCGCCGCCGATCGATCCGGGCACTCCCCCCGGCGACGGCGGCTCCGATGGCTCCGACGCCGGCGACGGCAAGGGCTCGGTCGGGCCTGGCGGCAAGGGCGGCCGCGGCGCCGGCTCGAAGCAGGGGCGCTCGAGGGACGGCGACGAGTCGAAGAAGAAGAAGTCGAAGCCGCGCAAGCCGAAGGCGGACGACGACGCCGAGCCGCCGACGCGGACGCCCGACGGCCGGCCGACGAAGGCGAATCCTTCGCTGACGATCGCCGAGGTGGGGGCGGCGCCGATTGGCGTTCCGAACTTCCTCATCGACCAGTTCGCGATCCCGCCGTTCCTGCTCCAGCTCTACCAGGCCTGCGGCACCCAGTACGGGATCCCCTGGCAGGTGCTCGCGTCGATCAACCGGATCGAGACCAACTTCGGCCAGAACCTCAACGTCTCCTACGCCGGGGCGCTGGGGTGGATGCAGTTCATGCCCGCGACCTGGCGCGCCTACGGAGTCGACGCGAACGGCGACGGGCGCAAGGACCCCTACAACCCCTACGACGCGATCTGCGCCGCCGCCCGCTACCTCAACGCCTCGGGCTGGGAGGACGACCCGCGGGGCGCGATCTTCGCCTACAACCACGCCGACTGGTACGTCGACGAGGTGCTGCTCTACGCCCGCCAGTACGGGAAGCTGCCCGACGACCTGATCGGCTCGATCACCGGGCTCACCGAGGGCGCCCGGTTCCCGGTCGCGGCGACCTCGCGCTACGCCGACGACATCTCCGAGCGTCGCGCCGCCCGCCGGGCCGAGCCGCGCAAGGGCGCATCCGGCAGCGCTGCCGACATAGTCTCAAGCTCACCTACACGCCGAGGGATCAACATCTTCACCCGGCGGGGCGCTCCGGTGGTCGCGGTCAACGACGGGGTGATCACCCGGGTCGGCAAGTCGAAGCGCCTCGGCCGCCACGTCGTCCTCCGCGACAGCTACGGCAACCGGTTCATCTACGCGGGGCTTGGTGAGATCGCCGACGTCTACCCGGTCCCGAAGCGCGACCGCCTGCGCGCCAGCGACTTCCGTCTCGTCCGGCCGGGCTCCGACCCCGAGCCGACCCAGGCAGCGACGTCCGACGACGGCGACCGCTCCCGCAAGCCGGTGACGAGTGCCACCGGCGACCAGCCGCTGAACACCGAAGACGCCCGCGAGCGGCTCTATGCATATCCCGAGCGTCCGCGGAACGCCGGGCGCGCCGACCTCACCGGGCAGCTCGACAGCCTGTTCGCCGACCGGTTCCCCGGCTACGAGAGCTTCAAGGCCTACGTCTCCGGCATCCTCCGCTTCGATCGCCAGACGATGCGGATGGAGAAGCTCGAGAAGGGCTCGAAGGTGATCGCCGGCACCGTCCTCGGCCGCGTCGACAAGGTCGACGAAGAGCTCGCGCCGCACCTCCACTTCGCGATCCGCCCGGCCGGCCGCGGGGCCCCGCGGATCGACCCGAAGCCGATCCTCGACGGCTGGAAGCTGCTCGAGGCGACGGCGATCTACCGCGCCGCCGGCAAGAACCCGTTCACCGGCTCGGCCACCAGCAGCCAGGTGCTGCTGATGTCGAAGCCGCAGCTGATCCGCCGCGTGCTCGCCGATCCGCGGCTCGAGATCTACGCCTGCGGCCGCGACGACATCCGCACCGGCCAGATCAACCGGCGGATCCTCGCCGCGCTCGCCTACCTCTCCGAGCGCGGGTTCCGGCTCACGATCACCTCGCTGCGCTGCGGCCGGAGCTCGATCTACACCTCTTCGGGCGGGGTCAGCCATCACGTCTCGGGCAACGCGGTCGACATCGCGCAGATCAACGGCCTGCCGGTGCTCGGCAACCAGGGGAGCGGCTCGGTGACCGAGGCGCTGGTCCGCGACACGATGCAGCTCCAGGGAGCGATGGCGCCCGACCAGATCATCTCCCTGCACGACTTCGGCGCCAACACCTTCGCGATGGGCGATCACGCCGACCACGTCCACCTCGGCTACCAGCCGCTGCCCGGCGAGGTCGACGGATCGGTCGGCGTCAACGGCGGCGAGGACTTCCGCGCCGTGCTCAACCCCGGCCAGTGGGAGCGCCTGGTCGAGCGTCTCGCCGGGATCGACAACCCGACGGTGCGGACCGCGCCGTCGCGTTACGCGCTCCCAGCGGGCAAGGGCAAGCGCGAGAAGGGCTCCGCCTCCCGCCGCGCGTCCACCGCCCACGTCGGGGAATAACGCCGCCACCTCCGGGGCGGGGGCGTGAGGCTCTGGACCGTTCTCTGGACCGTTGACACTCAGCGAGCTCGCCGGCTCCACCCCCTGATCGCCGGGTAGCGTCCCGGTCGTGGTCGACCAAGAGCTGTTCGCCTTCGTCCAGCTGGAGCTGGCCGGCTCGGTTGGACTCGACGACGCCCGCTACCTCGCCCGCGAGCCGGACGAGCGGGTGTTGGTGGTACGGGCTGCGAGCACCCCCGCCGCGCCGCGCCGCCGGCTTCGGCGCCGGCGCCCCCACGCGGTTGCGGCCGGCGCCAAGCGCCCGCCGCCCCCGGCCTCGACGCTGACCGTGATCCGGCCGGTGGGTCTCGGATCGGAGGCCGATGCGCGCGCCTGGCTCGAGGCCGTGCGAGGCGACGCCGACGCGACGATGGCCGAGATCGCGGCCGCGGTGTCGCTGATCAATCGCGCGATCACCGCCCGGCGTGCCGATGCCCTGGACCCCTACCTCCCCGACGTCTCCGCCGAGCATGCGACCGCGGTGCGGATCGGCTACGGACCCGGCGAGCGGGTCGCTGACGGCCGCTGGG
>DATHVI010000065.1:0-39565 GCA_035461385.1 Solirubrobacterales bacterium | reverse complement strand
CGCCTCGTTGGCCGAGCTGGCGCGCGATCACGCGGTCTCCACGATCACGGTGCACCGTGATCTCGAGCAGCTTTCGCGGGAGGGCCTGGTCGAGCGTTTCCATGGGGGCGCGCGGGCGATCGCGCCACCGCGCAGCGACCGGGTCGAGACGGCCTGGGACCGCCGGCTGCGCGAGGCGGGAGGGGCCAAGGATGCGATCGCCGCCTACGCGCGGCGGATCATCGCGGACGGGTCGACGATCTTCCTCGACGCCTCCTCCACCTGCTTCGCGCTCGCCCACCGGATCCAGGTCGAGCCGCCGGAGGAGGTCTCGATCGTCACCAACTCGCCTGCGATCGCACTCGGGATCGAGGACGGGCCGGTGCGCGTGATCATGGTCCCGGGGGAGGTCGACCTGCGAATGCGGGCGATCGCCGACGGCTGGACCGTCGACTTCCTGCGCGGCGTGAGCATCGACGTCGCGTTCATGTCCGGCGCCGCGCTCGACCTCGCGCACGGCCTGACGACGACGCGCCGCCAGGTCGCCGACGCGCTGGCGGCGGCGCGGGCCTCGGCGGCGCGCACCGTCGCGCTCGTCGACGCTACGAAGTTCGGCCGTTCCTCGCTTGTCAGGATCGCCGCTCCGGCGGAGTTCGACCTGGTGGTCACGGACTCGGCGATCGACGTCGCCGTGGCCGACGAGTACCGTCGCTCAGGCGTCACCCTCGAGTTGGCGCCTCCGGTGCCGGCTGACGACGACTAGGCCTGCGTCTTTCTTCTCGCCTGCGATCGACCAGGTCCGGCAGGCAGCCGATCGCGGCCACCAGAGGTCCTGATCGAGGCGTAAACTCGATCGGTTGGGCATGGGATCCAGTTCGACCGCAAGATCCGACCCGCTGGCACCGTTCTCGGACGCCACCCGGCGCTGGTTCGAGGCCTCGTTCGAGGCCCCGACCCCCGCTCAGGCGCAGGGCTGGCCGGCGATCAGCTCGGGCCGGAACGCGCTGATCTGCGCACCCACCGGCTCGGGAAAGACGCTGGCGGCGTTCCTGTGGGGGATCAACCGGCTGGCGCGCGAGCCCGAGCGGCTCGGATCGGGCGTCCGGATCGTCTACGTGTCGCCGCTCAAGGCGCTCTCCTACGACGTCGAGCGCAACCTCCGCGCGCCGCTGCGGGGGATCGGCGCCGACGGGATCTCGGTCGGCCTTCGGACCGGCGACACGCCACAGCGCGAGCGCCAGGCGATGCGCCGCAACCCGCCCGACATCCTGATCACCACGCCGGAGTCCCTCTATCTGATGATCACGTCGCAGGCTCGCGAGATCCTCACCGGCGTCGAGGCGGTGATCGTCGACGAGATCCACGCCGTCGCCCAGTCGAAGCGCGGCGCCCACCTCGCGCTCACGCTCGAGCGCCTCTCGCACCTCGTGGCGACGTCCGGGCTGGCGCGAAGCGCGGATCGGGCGACTGAGGGTGTGCCGAGCGGTGGCGCTAAGCCCGGCGGCAGCGGGCGCGAAGCGGAGCAGCCGCCGGTAGGTGCAGATCCCCAAAGAATCGGGCTCTCCGCCACCCAGCGGCCGCTCGAGCGGATCGCCGAGTTCCTCGTCGGCCCGCGCCGTGACTGCGAAGTGGTCGACGCCGGCCGGCGCAAGGACCTCGACCTCGAGATCGTCGTCCCGGTCGAGGACATGACCGAGCCCGACGCCTCGATCGAGAAGCGCCAAGACGGCGGCGACTCGGGCCTGCTGCCGCCGCTCGAGGACGGCTCGAGCGGCGTGCGGTCGATCTGGCCGGCGATCTACCCCGAGCTCCTGAAGCTGGTCCGCGAGCACACATCGACGATCATCTTCGTCAACAGCCGCCGCGGCGCTGAACGCCTGGCCAAACGCCTGAACGAGATGGCGAACGAGGAGCACTGGCAGGAGCTCCCGGCAACCGAACAGACAACCCGACCGGGATCTCGACCCGGGGCCGAACCCACATCGGCGTCCGCCGACGCAGGTGCCGCGGGTGGCGCCGGTGATGTCGGTCGCCGAGAAGCCGGACTATCGGGGCGGAAGTCGCAGGCGACCGACTCACCGGCGGCAGGACCCGCGGCCCACGCGTCCACGGCCCACGCGAATCAAGAAGCACGAGTCGAGATCGCAAGAGCCCACCACGGCTCGCTCGCCCACGAAGAGCGCGAGGTGGTTGAGGAGATGCTGAAGTCGGGCCGGCTCCCGTGCCTGGTCGCGACGTCGTCGCTCGAGCTCGGGATCGACATGGGCGCCGTCGACCTGGTGATCCAGGTCGAGTCGCCGAAGTCCGTCACCCGCGGCCTCCAGCGCGTAGGTCGCGCCGGGCACACGCTCGGCGAGACCTCGAAGGGCCGGATCTTCCCGAAGTTCCGCGCCGACCTGCTCGAGTGCGCGGTCGTCGCGCGGCGGATGCGCGAGGGCGAGATCGAGGAGACGGTGATCCCGCGCAACCCGCTCGACGTCCTCGCCCAGCACCTGGTCGCGATCGTCGCCGACTCGGAGTGGGAGGTCGACGAGGTCGAGCGCCTGATCACCGCCACCGAGCCGTTTCGCGAGCTCGGCCGCGAGCAGCTCGAGAACACCCTCGACATGCTCGACGGCCGCTACCCGTCCGACCGGTTCGCCGAGCTCCGCCCGCGACTGGTCTGGGATCGGGCAGCCGGGACCGTGCGCGGCCGCAAGGGGGCGCGCCAGCTCGCGGTGACGAACGCCGGCACGATCCCCGACCGCGGCCTCTACGGGGTCCACCTCCCCGACGGCAAACGGGTCGGCGAGCTCGACGAGGAGATGGTCTACGAGGCGCGGCCCGGCCAGACCTTCCTCCTCGGCGCGACGACCTGGCGGATCGAGGACATCACCCGCGACCGGGTGATCGTCACTCCCGCGCCCGGGGTTCCCGGCGCGGTGCCGTTCTGGCGCGGCGACGGGATCGGCCGCCCGGCGGAGCTCGGCCGCGCGATCGGCGCGTTCGCCCGCGGGGCCGTCGACTCCGATCCCGCCGAGCTCGCCTCGAGCCATCACCTCGATCGCCGCGCGGCCGAGAACCTCGTCACCTACCTGCGCGAGCAGCAGGCCGCGACCCGCGTCGTCCCGTCGGACCGGACGATCGTCGCCGAGCGGTTCCGCGACGAGATCGGCGACTGGCGGCTGTGCATCCTGTCGCCGTTCGGCGGCCGCGTTCACGCCGCCTGGGGGCTCGCTCTCTCGGCGCGGATCCGCGACCGGCTCGACCTCGAGGCGGACGCGATCTGGTCCGACGACGGGATCGTCGTCCACCTCCCCGACGCCGACGAGCCGCCGTCGGCCGACCTGGTGATGCTCGAGCCCGACGAGATCGAGGACCTCGTCGTCCGCGAGCTCGCCGGGTCGGCGCTGTTCGGCGCCCGGTTCCGCGAGAACGCCGCCCGCAGCCTGCTGATCCCGCGCGCCTACCCGGGGAAGCGGACGCCGCTGTGGCAGCAGCGGCTCAAGTCGCAGAGCCTGCTCGAGGTCGCGAAGGAGTTCCCGCGCTTCCCGGTGATTCTCGAGACCTACCGCGAGTGCCTGCGCGACGTCCTCGATCTCCCGGCGCTCCAGGGCCTGCTGCGGGATCTGCACGCGCGGCGGGTTTCGCTGCTCGAGGTCGAGACGCCGACCGCCTCCCCGTTCGCCTCGTCGCTGCTGTTCGACTACGTCGCCACCTACATGTACGAGGGCGACACCCCGAACGCCGAGCGCCGGGCGGCGGCGCTGGCGCTCGACCGCGAGCTGCTGCGCGAGCTGCTCGGAGCCGACGAGCTCCGCGAGCTGATCGACCCGGCGGCGCTCGAGGAGGTCGAGGCCTCGCTCCAGCTCCGGGTCGACGCCGCGCTGGCGCGCGACCGCGACGCGCTTCAGCAGACGCTCCGCCGGCTCGGCGACCTGACCGAAGCCGAGTGCCGGGAGCGGACCGCGGAGGGCTACTCCGCCGCCTCGATGCTCGCCAAGCTCGAGCGCGAGCGCCGCGCCGCCCGGGTCCGGATCGCCGGCGAGGAGCGCTGGATCGCGGCCGAGGACGCGGGGCTGTACCGCGACGCGCTCGGGGTCCCCCCTCCCGCGGGCCTGCCCGACTCGTTCGTCGCCGAGGTCCCCGACGCGATGCTCGCGCTGCTGCGCCGCTACGCGCGCACCCACGGCCCGTTCCCGACCCCACGCCCCGCCCAGCGCTACGGGGTCGACCCGCTGCCCGCCCTGCGCGAGCTCGAGCGCGCCGGCGAGCTGGTGCGCGGGGAGCTGCTTCCCGGAGGCACCGAGCGCGAGTGGTGCGACGCCGAGGTGTTGCGCCGGGTGCGCCGGGCCAGCGTCGCCGCCCTGCGCCAGGAGGCCGAGGCAGTCGATCCGCGCGAGCTCGCCCGCTTCCTTCCCTCGTGGCAGAACGTCGACGCGCACCCCCCGCAGGGAGCCGGCCCCGATCGGCTGCGCGAGGCGCTCGTGCCGCTGCAGGGGCTGGCGCTGAGCCCGGAGGTCTGGGAGCGCGATGTGCTCCCGCGCCGCCTCGGCGCCTACAGCCCGAGCTGGATGGACGAGCTCTGCACGAGCGGCGAGCTCGTCTGGGTCGGGGCGGGGCCGCTCGGGCGCACGGGCAAGGTCGCGATCTACTTCCGCGAGGACGTCCGCCTGGCTGGACCGCCGCCCGCGAACGCGAAGCTCGAGGCGCCCGAGGGCGAGGCGCATGACGCAATCCGTGAGCGGCTCACGGGGTCGCCCGCATTCTGGCTCGACCTCGCGGGGGAGATCGACCTTGCGGCCGAGGAGCTCCACGCCGCGCTCTGGGACCTCGCCTGGGCCGGGGAGGTCACGAACGACGCGTTCGCGCCGCTTCGCGCCCGCCGCCTGGCGGCGGTGCAGCGCTCCCGCCGGCACGGCCGCCGCTTCTCTTCGCGCCGTCCGGCTGCCGGCCAGGCGGTCCAGGGGCGCTGGTCGCTCACCGGGCCCCTGTTCCGCGGCGCCCCCGGCCAGGGACCGAGGCTTCGCGCCCAGGCGGAGCTGATGCTCGAGCGCTACGGGATCGTCACCCGCGAGGTCGTCCTCGCCGAGGGAATTCCGGGTGGGATGTCAACGCTCTACGGCGAGCTCTCGAACCTCGAGATGCTCGGATCAGCCCGGCGCGGCTACTTCGTCGAAGGCCTCGGCGGGGCGCAGTTCGCCCTCGCCGGGGCGATCGAGCGCCTGCGTGCGCTTCCCCATCCCGACGGTTCCTACCTCGTGCTCGCGGCGACCGACCCGGCGAACCCCTACGGCACCGCGGTCCCGTGGCCGAAGCCCCCCTCGGGCCGCCGTCCGGCTCGGACCCCGGGCGCCCACGTCCTGCTCCGCGACGGCAACCCGGTGCTCTACGTCGAGCGTGGCGGTCGCGGCATCGTCCGCATCGCCGACCTCGAGCCCGAGGAGCTCGGGGACGCGATCGGCGCCCTGGTCGAGGCCGCCCGCGCCGGTCGGCTGCCGAAGCTCGCGATCGAGCGCGTCGACGGCGACCCGGTGATCGGCTCCGGGCTCGAGGAGACGCTGATCGCAGCCGGCTTCTCGCGCCAGCCCCGGCGGTTGGTCGCCTCGGCCTGAAACCCGCTGGCTGTTGCGACAGGGTCCGGCCGCGAGCTTGATCGACCCGCCGATCCATGAGAGGCTCGCGCCAGGGTGAGCTCGAGGCGGCAGCGGAGGACGTGCCACGCGGGTGCTGCGCTCCCGTTGGCGCTGGCCACCGTCCTGCTGCTCGCGCCCGTCGCGGCGGCGAAGACGTTCGTCGTCAACAAGCGCGGGGATCACCCGCCGAACGGGTGCACGAAGCAGGACTGCACATTGCGGGAGGCCGTGCTGCGGGCAAACGCCCGGCCGGGAGGTGACCGGATCGTCCTGCCGAGCGGAAAGAGGCCGTACCGGTTGACGCGCGTGGCGACGCTCGCCGGTCCGGACCCGACCAAGGGTGACCTCGACCTCGGGAACGCGATCAACGAGGCCGGGAACGCCGTCACGATCATCCATCGCGGACCGGGCCGAGCGACGATCGACGCCTCGGCGGCGGGCGACCGGGTGATCGAGCTCAATGGCGTCGCCCGGCTGCGAAAGCTCGTCCTGCGCGGCGGCATGAGCCTCGCTTCGGGCGGCGGCGTCCGCAGCAGTGGCGCCCTGAGCTTGATCGATGCGCGGGTCGTCGGCAATCAGACCGGCGACGCGGGCGGCGGCGTCTACGCCAACGTCGGATCGGTGCTCGTGCGCAACGGCGTCATTCGCGGCAATCGGGCGTGGGACGGTGGCGGCGTGTTCGCGACATCTTCGACCGCGTTGACGCTGCGCAGGAGCACCGTCGCGGCCAACCGGGCCGACCCCGGCTCGGGCGGCGGGATCTGGCTCGACTCGGGCGCCTTCGTCACGACGCGGATCATCGCGTCGACTCTGCGTCTGAACCGTGCCGAGACCGATGGCGGGGCGATCCGAAGCGCGGCAGCGGACCTGCGGATCGTCAACTCGACCCTGGCTGCGAACGCGACCGACGGCCGCGGCGGAGGCATCTACGCCGCGCCGGCCTCGCTGGCGTCACTCAACGCGGTCACCATCGCCCGCAATCGCGCCGACGCCGACGATGGCGGCGTCCAGTCCGGGGGCGGGATCTACGCCGACGGGGGCGCGGACGTCGTAGCGCTTCGCAACTCCCTCGTCGTCCGCAACCGGGGGACCGGCGCCCAGGTCCAGGAGTGCGATGCTCCGGCGCCGGTCGGGATCGACTCGATGGGCGGCAACCTGATCACGACGACCGCAGGCGGTTGCGACTTCCTCGACCACCTCGAGGACATCGTCGCCCCGAAGCCGCGGATCGGCAAGCTGCGCCGAAACGGCGGCCCGACGGCGACGATCGGATTGCGCAAGGCAAGCCCCGCGATCAACCAGGGCGACGGCCCGGCGGCGCCGAAGCGCGACCAGCGGGGGGTGAGGAGGAGGAACCCCGACATTGGCGCCTACGAGCGGCGCTGAGCACGACCCCCGAAGTGCTGGGGTCGATGCTGGGGTTGTCCGCCGGCGAATTGCCGGTACGGTCGCAGCGAGCGACGTACGGGCGGTTCGCGGCAGCGAACGAGAAGGAGGAGTGGATGATCGCGAGGACGACCGAATACCTACGGCGCAATGCAGTCGCCTGGCTGGCGCTGCTGATCGCCTTCGGAGGCACCGCGACGGCGTCCCACCTCGTCGTCCGCGCCTCGGACATCCAGAAGGGTGCGGTGCGTGGCAAGCAGATCAAGAAGAACGTCGTCAAGCAGAAGCACCTCAAGATCGACAACGTCGCCCGGCGGTTCGGGAGCGGGGTCGTCGGCGCGCACGGCACCCTCGGCCCGGTGGGCGACAACGTCGCCGGCCTCGCCTCGGTCGCCCCGCTCGGGACTGGTGACGACTTCGCGCTGCCGCTGCCGAAGCGGGTCCGGGTCCGCGACCTCATCGCCCGCTCCAACGTCAACCTGGCGCGGCCGGTCGAGGTGCGGCTGCGGAGGGGGACCGAGATCGTGCTCGCGTGCACGATCGCGACCGGAACCCGGACCTGCGACTCGGGCAACTCGACCGCGGTCCTCGCCCGTGGGGAGTTGCTGACGGTGAGGCTGTTCGCGCCGCCGGCGCCGGTGGCGGTTGGCGCCACGAGCTACGAGCTCGCGTACCGGATCACGCCATGAGGACCGGGTTCGGGCGAGGACTGCGGTTCGCGGCGCGACACGCCATCGCGCTGCTGGCGATCGCGATCGCGCTCGGCGGAACCGCGACCGCCTCCCACCTCGTCGTCCGCGCGTCGGACATCCAGAAGGGGGCTGTGCGTGGGAAGCAGATCAAGAAGAACGCGGTCAAGCTGAAGCAGCTCAAGGTCGGCAACGTGGCGCGGCGATTCGGGAGCGGGCTCCTCGGTGGCCAGGTCGAGGGCCTGACTATCCCCGCCGGTCAGAGCGGCGACGAGGTGCGCGCGCCGATCGGCGTGTCAGAGAGCGTCGGCGAGGCGTTCGACGTCGTCGCGCCGCGACGGATGGTGATACGCGACGTCACGGTCGACGCCGCCGAGCCGGTGGTCCGTCGGATCAACCTCAGGATTCGCGCCGACCAGAACCTCGGTCTCGTCGGTTGCG
The DNA here is from genome assembly GCA_035461385.1 of Solirubrobacterales bacterium. GTDB lineage: Bacteria > Actinomycetota > Thermoleophilia > Solirubrobacterales > 70-9 > DATHVI01. The sequence continues at coordinate 31,455 of DATHVI010000065.1, read as the reverse complement.
TGATCGAGGTCGGGGAGACGCGCTGCGACAGCGGCAATGCGCGTCTCGTCGTCCCGCGGGGTCGCGAGATCGACGTCTGGGTCGGCGATCTCGGTCCGGCTGACGTCGAGCTCCCCGACAACAGCTACCGGTTCGCCTATCGGGTCACCCCCTGAGGGCGGGCCGCCGCTCGCACTCGGCCACGGGGGCGTGCCGGGGTTCTGCGCGGCGGGCGGCGCTCCGTAACCTCGAGGGCGGATGGCCGAAGGGGACACGATTCACCGGCTGGCGCGCCGGCTGCGCGCCGCGATCACCGAGCCGATCGACGGCGCCACCGCCCCGGCCCCAGACAGCCCGCTTCGGCTCCAGTCGCGCCGGCTCGAGCGGCTCTCCGGCAGCCGGATCGAAGCTGCGACGGCCCATGGCAAGCACCTGCTGGTCCGCTTCGACGCCGGCCTGGTCCTCCACAGCCATCTCGGGATGAGCGGGCGGTGGGAGGTCGGGGTCCCGCGCCAGCGCTGGCGCCGGCCGCCGCGCGCGGCCAGAGTCCTCCTCGCTGCCGGCGGGCGCGAGGCGGCCCAGTTCGGCGGCACGACCCTGGCGCTGCGGACGCCGTCGGAGCTTCGCGCCGACCGCCGCCTGGCCAGCCTCGGGCCTGACATCCTGACCGCGGACCTCGGCGCCGCGAGGGCCGCCTCCCTGCTCCGCGGCGGTCGCGACACGACGCTCGGCGAGGCGCTCCTCGACCAGACGCGGATTGCCGGGATCGGCAACATCTTCAAGAGCGAGAGCTGCTTCGCCGCGGGCGTCGATCCGTGGCGCCCGGTGGGCGAGATCGGCGACGAGGAGCTGACGCGAGTCCTCGCCGCCGCGAGGGAGCTGATGAGCCGCGCGGTCGAATCGGGCCGCCAGCCACGCCGGATCTACCGCCGCGCCGGAACCCCATGCCCGCGCTGCGGCACGCCGATCCGCTCTCGGGGACAGGGCGATGCCAACCGGACTACCTACTGGTGCCCCGGCTGCCAGCGATGAGCGGGGCCGGGCTCCTACCCTGATCGGGATGATCACCGACGCTCCGGCGCTCTCGATCCGCGATCTGCACAAGCGCTACGACGACGGCACCGTCGCGCTCGAGCGGCTCGAACTCGAGGTCCCGGCGGGCGAGTTCTTCGGGTTGCTCGGCCCGAACGGCGCCGGCAAGACGACGCTGATCAACGCGGTCTGCAACCTGGTCCGGACGACCGCGGGAGAGATCGAGGTCTTCGGCCGGCCGGCGACGAGCCTCGAGGCGCGGCGGATGATCGGCCTCGCCGAGCAGGACCCGAACCTCGATCGGTTCCTCAGCGTCCGCGAGGCGCTCGTCTACCACGGCGGCTACTACGGGCTCCCGCGGGCGCGGGCGCGCGAGCGGGCCGAGGAGATGATCGACGTCTTCGACCTGCGGGCGAAGGCCGACGTTCGGGCGCCGAAGCTCTCCGGCGGGATGCGCCGCCGGCTGCTGCTCGCCCGCGCCCTGCTCCACGAGCCGCGGCTGGTGATCCTCGATGAGCCGACCGCCGGGGTCGACATCGAGCTTCGCCGCGAGCTCTGGCGCTACATCCGCCGCCTGCACAGCGAGGGGACGACGATCGTCCTCACGACCCACTACCTCGAGGAGGCCGAGGCGCTCTGCGAGGACATCGCGCTGATCGCCGCCGGCGAGATCGTCGCCCGCTCCGACCCTGAGGGGCTGAAGCGCGAGTTCGGCGCCGAGAGCCTCGAGCACGTCTACCTGAAGGCTGTCGGCGGCGCGGCCTCGACCGAGGTTCCGGCGTGAGGCCGGCGGCGATCGACCGCAAAGAGCAGCGCCCCGAGCCCTGGCGAGGCCTGCTCTGGCTCTCGGCCCGCGAATGCCTGCGGGTGACGAAGCTCTGGACCCAGACGATGCTCGCCCCGGTCGTCTCCTCGATCCTCTTCATCCTCGTCTTCGGGCTCTCGCTCGGGAGCCGGATCCGCGAGGTTGCGGGGTTCGAGTACGAGGTGTTCATCGTCCCGGGGCTGCTCGCGATGGCGATGGCGCAGGCCGCTTACTCGAACAACTCGAGCTCGATCTTCCAGGCGCGTTCGGACCGCTACATCGACGACGTCCTCGCCGCCCCGATGCGCCCGTGGATGGTGAACCTCGGCCTCAGCCTCGGTGGCGCCTACAGGGCGCTGCTGATCGGCGGCGGCCTCGCCGCGCTCGCGATCCCGCTCACCGGGGCGCCGGTCGCCCACCCGCTGGCGCTGTTGGCGGCGGTCGTCCTGCTGATCGCGCTGTTCGGCTCGCTCGGGGTGATCGTCGGCATCTACGCGGAGACGTTCGACCACCACACGTTCATCAACAACATCGTCATCCTCCCGCTGACCTTCCTCGGCGGGGTCTTCTACTCGATCGAGATGCTCGCGAGCCCATGGGAGGAGCTCTCCCACGTCAACCCGCTCTTCTACATCGTCAACGCGATCCGCTACGGGTTCCTCGGCGTGAGCGACGTCGGAATCGGGCTCTGCTTCGCGGTCACCGGGGGGCTGACCGTGGCGGTGATCGCGTGGTCGCAGTACCTGTTCACGACCGGCCGGCGGCTGAAGCCCTGAACCGCGGCGGGGCGAGCCCCCCGGAACTGCGAATCGGCGCGATAATCCGAGGCCTTGGGAGAGGAGAACGCCGAACTCCTGGCTCGCGTGCCGCTGTTCTCCGAGCTCTCCGAGGGGGAGCTCGACCGAATCGCGCGCGTCGCCGTGCCCCGGTCCTACCCGAAGGGCGTCCGCGTCTTCCACGAGGGCGACGACAGCGACGCCTGCTACATCGTTCGCGAGGGGACTCTGCGCGTCACCCGTGAGCACTCCGACGGCCGCGCGATCGCCCTCGCCACCCTCGGGCACGGCGACATCTTCGGCGAGCTCGCGATGCTCGATCGAGGACTGCGCTCGGCGAGCGTCGAGACGCTGTCGGACAGCGAGCTGCTCGCGCTTCCCGCTGCGGACGTGAGGCGCGTGATCTCGACCAACGGCGACATCGCCTGGAAGCTGATCGTCGCGATCACCCGCCGCCTGCGCGAGACGAACGAGCGCGTCGCGCGGCAGTCGTTCCAGACCGTGCCCAGCCGTGTCGCCGGCGTCTTGAGCCAGCTGATCGCCGAGGAGGCGATCCCGCCGGGGCGCGACGGGATCACCGTCCGGATGACCCAGGCCGACCTCGCCCAGCTCGCAGGCACCTCGCGCGAGAGCGTCAGTCGCTTCCTCGCAACGCTCGAGCGCGCCGAGGTCGTCCGGGTCGGCCGCGGCCGCGTGACCGTGCTCGAGCCGCGCCGCCTGCGCTCCTACATCTTCTGATGGGCTGGCGGGCCGACCGCAACCTCGCGGCTGACCGAGCGCGGATGGTCGAGCGCCAGCTCCGCCGCCGGGGCATCGCCGACCCGCGGGTTCTCGAGGCGATGGCCTACGTCCCGCGCGAGCGGTTCGTCCCCGCCGGCGAGCGCCGCCGCGCCTATGCCGACTCGGCACTGCCGATCGGCCACGGCCAGACGATCTCCCAGCCTTGGATCGTCGCGACGATCTGCGAAGCGCTCGAGCTCTCGGGATCGGAGCGCGTGCTCGAGATCGGCACCGGGTCGGGCTACTCGGCCTGCGTCCTGTCGCGGCTCGCGGCCGAAGTGGTGACGATCGAGCGGGTTGCCGAGCTCGCCCGCGCCGCCGAGGGGACGCTGGCCGACCTCGGCGTCGCCAACGTCGAGGTGATCGTCGGCGACGGTAGCCTCGGCGCCCCCGACCGGCCGCCGTTCGATGCGATCGCCGTTCACGCCACCGCGCCGTCGCCCCCGCACACGCTGCTCGGCCAGCTCGCCCCGGGCGGCCGCCTCGTCGTCCCGATCGCGGAGCGACGGGTCGACATGCTGACCCTGTTCCGCCGCCCGCCGGAGACCGGGGGCGCCGGCGACGAGGAGCTCGAGCGGCGGGCGATCGCGCCGTGCCGGTTCGTGCCGCTGATCGGCGACGAGGGCTTCCAGGGCTGACCGCGCCCGCCGGGATCAATTACGCTGCGAGCGCCATGACCACCGGTCTCTACGCGATCAACTTCTTCTCGCCCGCGTTCATCGACCAGCTCAAGCGCGGACGCAAGACGGCGACGATCCGTCTCGGCGACAAGTCGACCAAGTACCACCGGGGCCAGGTGGTCTGGATCACGGTCGGCTACCAGCACAGCCCGAAGCAGAAGATCTTCGCCGCAGTGATCGACGACGTCGAGGTGAAGCGCGTCCGCGACCTCTCGCCGCGCGACATCGAACACGACAACCCCGAGTTCCGCCGGCTCGAGGAGACGTGCAGCTTCCTGCGCCAGATCTACGGCCGCGAGATCGACCACGACGAGACGGTGAGCGTCGTCCGCTTCTCGCGCATCGTCGAGCCGCCGCAGTTCGGCAACGGCGAGCCGCCGTCCCCGAACTGATTGCCCGCCACCTCCTCCGCTTCCGCCAGGGGTGTGAACCCGCGCGTTGCGCCGCGGGAGCAACGCCTCCGGCCAATATTCCCCTCCCGCGTCCGGGGGGCGGCGGGGCTGGCGGCGCTCCTCCCTCTTGGCGTCCGGTGCGGCCGGGCTTGGAACGATCTAAGTGTTGTTCGCTTAGATCCCTTGACACTTGCTAGGCGGTCGCTACACTCTCGACCGCGCCCTGGCACTCTCACCTGTAGAGTGCCAAACGGGCGGGGAATCTTTCCGGGCAAACACGACACGGAGGTAGCACTCGATGAACCTGAAGCCTCTTGGCGATCGGCTGGTCGTCCAGGCGATCGAGGAGGAGGAGACGACCGCCAGCGGCATCGTCCTCCCCGACACGGCGAAGGAGAAGCCCCAGAAGGGCAAGGTCGTCGCCGTCGGCGAGGGCAACTGGGACGAGGACGGCGAGAAGCGGATCCCGCTCGACGTCGCCGAGGGCGACGAGGTCCTGTACTCGAAGTACGGCGGCACCGAGATCAAGGTCGACGGCCAGGACCTGCTCGTGCTGCGCGAGTCCGACGTGCTGGCGAAGGTCGTCTGACGACGGCTCGCAATCGACTGACTTAGACAAGGAGGAACTGAAGCGATGGCTCATAAGGAGCTCAAGTACGACGCCGAGGCCCGGGGAGCGCTCCAGGCCGGCGTCGATGCGGTCGCCAACGCGGTCAAGGTGACCCTCGGCCCGAAGGGCCGCTACGTCGTCCTCGACAAGAAGTTCGGGGCTCCGACGATCACCAATGACGGCGTCACGATCGCGCGTGAGATCGAGATCGAGGACGTGTTCGAGAACCAGGGCGCGCAGCTCGTCCGCGAAGTCGCGACGGCGACCAACGACGTCGCCGGCGACGGGACGACGACCGCGACCCTGCTCGCGCAGACGATCGTCCGCCACGGGCTCAAGAACGTCGCCGCGGGCGCCAACCCGCTCGCCCTTCGGCGCGGGATCGAGCTCGCGGTCGACCAGGTGGTCACCCACCTGCGAGACAAGCAGTCGCACGAGGTCGGCGGCAAGGAGCAGATCGCCCGCGTCGCGGCGATCTCGGCCGCCGACGACGAGATCGGCAACGTCATCGCGGACGCGATCGAGAAGGTCGGCAAGGACGGCGTCGTCAACGTCGAAGAGGGCCAGACCTTCGGGATGGAGCTCGAGTTCACCGAGGGGATGCAGTTCGACAAGGGCTACATCTCGCCGTACATGGTCACCGACCAGGATCGGATGGAGGCCGTGCTCGACGACCCGTATGTCCTGATCGCGAACCAGAAGATCGGCTCGGTCCGCGACATGCTCCCGGTGCTCGAGCAGGTGATGCAGGGCGGCAAGCCGCTGCTGATCGTCGCCGAGGACGTCGAGGGCGAGTCGCTCGCGACCCTGGTCGTCAACAAGCTCCGCGGCACCTTCACCGGCGTCGCGGTCAAGGCGCCCGGGTTCGGTGACCGCCGCAAGCGGATGCTCGAGGACATCGCGATCCTCACCGGTGGCGAGGTGATCACCGAGGAGATGGGCCTCAAGCTCGAGAACACCCAGCTCTCGCAGCTCGGCCGCGCCCGCCGGATCGTCGTCTCGAAGGACACGACGACGATCATCGACGGCGCCGGGGAGAAGGAGCAGATCGAGGGCCGGATCAACCAGATCCGCCAGGAGATCGAGAACACCGACTCCGACTTCGACCGCGAGAAGCTCCAGGAGCGCCTCGCGAAGCTCGCCGGCGGGGTCGCGGTGGTCAAGGTCGGCGCCGCGACCGAGACCGAGATGAAGGAGAGGAAGCACCGGGTCGAGGACGCGCTCCAGGCGACCCGGGCGGCGCTCGAGGAGGGCATCGTGCCCGGAGGCGGCGTCGCGCTGCTGAACGCTCAGGACGCGATCGACTCCGACGGCCTCACCGACAACGACGAGCGCACGGGCGCGGAGATCATCCGCCGCTCGCTCGAGGCGCCGGTCCGTCAGATCGCCGACAACTCGGGGCTCGAGGGCTCGGTCGTGGTCGAGAAGGTCCGCGGTCTGAAGCCCGGCGAGGGCCTCAACGCCGATACCGGCGATTACGGCGACCTCACCGAGGCCGGGGTCATCGACCCGACGATGGTGACCCGGTCGGCGCTCCAGAACGCGGCGTCGATCGCGAAGAACATCCTCACCACCGAGGCGATCGTCGCCGAGCCGCCGGAGAAGGAGCCGGCCGGCGTCCCGGGTGGCGGCATGCCCGACATGGGCGGGATGATGTAAGAGCGCCTGCACGCAGGGTCCGCGCCGGCGGTCCTACCATTCCTCGCAACAGGCGAGTGCCCGCGTCACGCGGGCGACTTCCGAGGGGCCCGGGCGGCGACGCCCGGGCCCTTCTGCGTTCACGTCCGGTAATCGCGGCGAGCGGCGCCCGGTTCGCGCCTGGCGCCGAGCGCAAGCGCAAGCGGGTCAGCCGGCGAGCACGTCGACCATCCGCCGCGGCTCGACCCCGAGCGCCCGGGCGTCGGCGGTGCCGGCGGCGCTGACCATCGGCACCTCCATCAGCTCGGCCTCCTCCCAGGTCGCGAACGCCGTCTCGCCGACCAGGCGCCGGAGCCAGACGAGCCCGAGCCGGACGAGGCCGAGCGGGACGTGGACGAGCGGCCGCCGCCGCCCGGCTGTCGCCGCGACGAGGCGCGCGATCTGGTCGTAGGTGAGCCGGTCGGGTCCGGCGAGCTCGTAGCGGCGGCGGCCGTCGCCGGCGAGGGCGCCGAGCACGGCGCGTGCGACGTCGTCGGCCCAGATCGGCTCGAACGCCGCCTCGCCCGAGCCCGAGATCGGGATCACCGGGAGCAGCGAGAGCCGGCGCGCGAGGCGCACGAACGGGTCGTCGCGGTCGTAGACGATCGACGGCGCGATCACCGTCGTCTCGAGCGGCGAGTCGCGGACCGCCCGTTCGGCGAGCGCCTTGGCGCGGAAGAACCGCGTCCGCTGGAACTCGCTCGCGCCGAGCGCCGAGAAGTAGAGGAAGCGCTCGACCCCGGCGGCCTCGGCATTGCGCAGCAGCCGCGCGGTCGCGAGGCCGTTGAGCTCCTCGACCGGGGCGTGAGGCTGGTCGCGGATCGCCGCCGCGAGATGGACCACGGTGCTGACCCCGCGTAGCGCCTGGCGCCGGATTCGCGGATCGCCGAGCTCGACGAGGTCGCCGAGCGCGAGCCGGACCTCGACCCGCAGCCGACCGAGCTTGCGGGGATCGCGGACCAGGACGCGGACCTCGTGGCCGTCCTCGAGCAGCCGCGGCACCAGCGCCCTGCCGACGGTCCCGGTTGCCCCCGTGACGAGGATCATCGGCGACTACTGTAGCCAGGCCCCGGGGCGCGTCCGGCGGTCGCCGCGCAGTCCTCGCGGCGCCCCCGATCTCGCCTAGAATGTCGCCTCCCCGGCCGGGCAGTCCGGTCGCCCCGAACGAGCCGAACCGAGCAAAGCGAGAAGAAGGGAAGCCGACCGTGGCCTACGTCATCGCCGAGCCCTGCATCGGGACGAAGGACAACTCATGCGTCGAGGTGTGCCCGGTCGACTGCATTCACCCGACACCCGACGAGCCCGACTACGACTCGGTCGAGCAGCTCTACATCGATCCCGACGAGTGCATCGACTGCGATGCCTGCGTCGAGGCCTGCCCGGTCGACGCCTGCTTCGCCGAGGACCAGCTCCCCGACGAGTGGGCGAAGTACTCGGAGATAAACGCCCAGTACTACAGCGGCAGCTAGCCCGGCTGCGGGCGAACGGCGTCCGCTACCCCTGGACCACCGGCAGCTCGATCCCGCCGACGGCGGGCCGGCCGGCGAGCGCCGGGGCTTCCGTCTGCATCACCGGCAGCTCCTGCGGCGTCGCCGCGACGATCCCGCGCGCCGCCTCGCGGATCGCCACCGACGCCGGCGCGTCCGGGGCGGAGAGGACAAGCGGCTCGCCCGCGTCGGCGTGGGAGCGCAGCTCCTCCGAAAGCGGAACCTTGCCAAGCAGCGGCGCGTCGAGCTCGTCGGCGAGCTGCTGGCCGCCGCCTTCGCCGAAGATCGTGAACCGCTGCCCATCGGGGGTGGTGAAGCCGGACATGTTCTCGATCACGCCGAGCAGTTCGAGGTCGACCTTGCCGGCCATCTCCGCCGCCCGGTGGGCGACCGACTGCGCCGCGGGCTGAGGTGTGGTGACGATCAGCACCTTCGCCTGCGGCAGCAGCTGGGCGAGCGTCATCGAGACGTCGCCGGTGCCCGGGGGCAGGTCGAGGAGCAGGTAGTCGACCTCGCCCCAGGTGACGTCCTCGAGGAACTGCTGGATCGCCTTGTGGAGCATCGGGCCCCGCCAGACCACGGCCGCGTTCTGCTCGAGGAAGAAGCCGATCGACATCACCTTGATCCCGGCCGGCCCGTCGATCGGGATGATCTTGCGCTCGCCGTTGACGTCGGGCTTGCCCTCGACGCCGAGCATGCGCGGGATCGAGTAGCCGTAGACGTCGCAGTCGAGCGCGCCTGACGAATGGCCCTCGGCCGCCAGCGCCGCGGCGAGGTTCGCGGTCATCGTCGACTTGCCGACCCCGCCCTTGCCCGAGGCGACGCAGAGCACGTTCTTGACCTGCGCCAGCGCGCCCTCCGGCAGGCCGCTCTGGCGCCCCAGCGACTGCTGCAGGCGCCCCTTCTCCTGGTCGGTGAGGACGTCGAAGCCGATGCCGACCCCGCTCACGCCCTCGATTTTCGAGACGTTGTCGACCACCGCCTGCTGGAAGTGGGAGCGGATCGGGCAGCCCGGGGTCGTCAGCGAGACGACGACATCGACCCTGCCGTCGTCGGCGATCTCGATCGACCGCACCATTCCCAGGTCGACGATCGACCGCCGCAGCTCCGGATCGATGACGGCCTTCAGGGCTTCAGTGATCTGTTCGTTGGTCGGCATACGATCATTCTGGCAAAACGAAATCGGCCGGCCCTCGAGGCCGGCCGATCTGGGTTCGTTCGCGGCTGCCGCGGGGCGGCTTCGCCCCCGGTGCCTACGGGAGCGAAGGGACCCGCGCCTGGACCGTGGCCTGGGCCTTCTTCAACCCGTCACCGACGCGGTCGCGGCCCCGGCTGACGCTCGACCGGACGCCGCGGAGCCGCTCGCCGACCCGGCCGCGGGTCTCGGCGACCCGGTCGGTTGCCCGCCGGCGCGCCTGGCCGCCGCGGCGCTCGAACTGGTCGAGCTCGGTCTTGACCTGAGTCCGCAGGCCCTTGAGCTCTTTGCTCCGGCTCTCGGAGCGAGTCCACGGCTGGACCGCGCCGCTGACCCGCTCGCGCGCCGTGAGCACGGCGCCAACCGGGACGTCGACCGCGCGCTCGCCGGTCTGGCGGATGTAGGTGACCCTGGTGCTCGGCTTCGGCGCGGCAGTGGCCTGCGTATCGGACGCCTTGCCGGACTTCGTCTTCGGGCTGCTGTTCGTGGGTGCCATCTGGTTGTTTAAACCCCTTCTCGTCGGTTTGGGAATGGTGTCCTTATCTCTAAGGATGTTCGCGATAGTAACACGAACATCTGTTTGTACCCCGGAGCCGGAGTCCGGTTACAAGCCGGCTCGGATCAGGTTTCGGCGGAGAAGCCCGGAAGGGTCTCGAGGAGGGTGTGGAGCATCTCCTCGTCGAGCGCGGCGGCGAGCTCGTACCGGGCCGCCAATCCGAGGTCCGCGGCCTTCGCCTCTAGCTCGCCGAAGCGGACGTTCCCGCCGGCCTCGCGGACGATCAGCTGCCCGGCGGCGGCGTCGACCGAGCGGCACGTCCGGCTGCTGACCATCCCGTCGAACCGCCCCGCGGCGACGTAGCACAGCGAGACCGCGACCGAGCCGAGCGAGCGGATCCTCGCCACCCGGTCGGTCATCCGCCCGAGCAGCGGAAGCAGCAGCTCCGGTTTCGCCGATTCGATCCCGACGAGCTCGAGGCCGTAGCCGGGGCCCCGGGCCTCGAGCTCCGCCCCGTTGCGCCACGCGCCCTGCCCGCGCCGGGCGCAGAACTCCTCGCCGGCGCCGAAGTCGTAGACGTAGCCGAGCTCGACGTCGGCCATCGACGGGCCCGACGCGACCGCGACGCTGAGCGCGAACGTCGGCAGCGTCCGGCGGGCGTTGAGCGAGCCGTCGATCGGGTCGATCACGACCCGGCCGTCCGCGTCGCCGAAGGCGACCTCGCCCCGCTCCTCGGATACCGCCGTGAACTCGTATCCGGCGTCGTGGAGCGCCTCGAGCTCGGCGAAGACGATGTCCTCGGAGCGACGATCGATCGCCAGGCTGTGATCGCCTCCCTCGCCGACACCTTCGAAGACGGTTCGATCGGCGATCCCCGACTCCGACTCGAGCAGGCGCCGTTGGGCGGCGACGACGCGCCGCATCGCACCGAGCCAGTCGGCTTCGAGCAGATCCGGTCCGGCTGCTTCGCCCACCGCCGCCATGCTAGTCGCGCCCCGCCGCCGGGCGCCGGGGCGGCTAGCTTTGTCGTCATGGAAGCCGTTGACCCCGGGCCCGAGACCAGCGTCGTCAACGATCGGCACGGGACCTTCCTCGTTCGCGGCGGCGCCGGCAGCGGCCGATCGGAGCTGCTGGTCCGGCGATTCGCCGCGCTGGCTCGCGGCGGGGTCCCGCCGAGCAGGGTCCTCGTGCTCGCTCGCTCGCGTGCGGCTCGGGCTAGCCTGCGCCGGCGGGCACAGGAAGTCTTGCCGCTTCCCCACGAGGAGCTGTGGATTTGCGCCTACGAGGAGGGCTGCGAGCGGCTGCTGCGCGATCATGCGACCGAGGCCGGGCTCGATCCGTTCTTCGCCACCGTCCGCGCCGCGGACCGGCTGGCGATCCTCCTCGATCGCGTCGACGAGCTACCGCTGCGTCGGCACGAGATCCGCGGCAACCCTGCCGGCCTCCTCGCCCGGCTCGTCCGCCGGATCGACACGCTCAAGGCCGAGGGCGTGAGCGCGCGACGGCTTCGCGACTGGGCCCTCGAGCGCGAGCGGTCGGCGTCGAGGGCGGCCGAGCGCGAGCGCGCCCGCCGCGAGCTCGAGTTCGCCGACCTCTACGCGCTCCACGACCGCATCCTCCGCGAGGCCGGATCGCTCGACGTCGGCGACCTCGTCGGCGAGCTGACCCGCCTGCTCACCGATCGCCCCGACGTCGCCGCCGCCGTCGGCGACCGCTTCGACCAGCTGATCATCGACGAGCTCGAGGACTCCGGGGTCGCCCACAGGGCGCTGCTCGAGGTCCTCGGCCGCGGGATGGACGGGGTCGCCTGCGCCTGCGACCCGGGTCAGGCGGTTCACCGGTTCCGCGGTGCCGGTGACGCCGCCCTCGCCTCGTTCCGCTCCGCCCATCCCGACCTCGCCGAGGTCACCCTCGCGCCTCCGCGGCGGTTCGGCGCCGCGATCGCCGTCGCCGCCCGGGCGATCGAGGGTGAGCCGGGAGCCGCGCCGGATGGCGGCGGTGGCGTCGCGGCTGACGGCTCAGGCGGGACGACGGATGGGGTGCGGTTCTGGCGCTGCCACGGCGAGCGCGCCCAGGCGCAGGCGGCGGCGCGCGAGATCGAGCACCTGCTCGCCGCCGGCGAGGCGCGCCCGGAGGGGATCTGCGTGATCGCCGGCGGCGGCTGGCGCGAGGCGCGGCTGATCGCGGCGGCGCTCGAGGAGCGAAGCGTCCCCTTCCGCTATGCCGGTGACGCCGCCTTCTTCCAGCGCCCTGAGGTCCGCGACACCCTTGCCTGGCTGCGGATGCTCGCCGACCCCGCCGACGCCGCCGCCGTCGTGCGGGCGCTGACCAGGCCGCCGGTTGAGCTTCGCTCGGTCGACCTGGCGAAGGTGACGACGATCGCCCGGCGCCGCAAGCTCGACATGATCTCCGCGCTCGAGGCGGCGCTCGAGAGCCCGCAGCTCCCTCCGGAGGCGCGGGACCGGATCCAGGCGTTCCTCAAGCTCCACGCCGCCGCCGCCGGCGCGCTCGACCAGATGCGCGCCGACGTCTTCGTCCGCCGCCTCGTCGAGCGGATCGGCCTCCGCCGCCACCGCCTCTTCGCGGCCAGCCCCGAGACCGCGGAGCGGCTGGTCAACCTGTCGCGGCTCGCCGAGCTCGCGGTCGCCTGGTCGCGCCGCGAGCCGCGCGGCTCGGTTCGCGACTTCGTTCGCCACCTGAGCGCGATCGCCGACGCCGGCGAGCTCGAGGCGAGCGACTGCGAGCCGCCGGCGCCGGGCGCTGTGGTCCTCGCCGAGCCCGAGCAGGTGAAGGCGCTCGAGTTCGACCGCGTCTACCTCCTCGGTCTCGACCGCGGAGCGATCGACGGCCGCCCGTGGGAGGACGCGTGGATTCCCGACGAGCTGCTGGGTGAGTCCGTCCCGCCGGCCGACGAGAAGACGACGGCGCGGCGCCGGCGGATGCTCGCCACGGTGGCGACGACCCGCGCCCGCGAGGCACTCGTGCTCTCCTACCCGGAGTCGCCCGAGGAGGGGTCGGCGCCGTCGCCGTTCTACGAGGCGCCGCTGCGCGCCCTCGGCGGCGAGGAGGAGCTCCAGGACGAGGAGCTGTTCGGCCCCGCCGAGGGCCTCCACTCGACCTATCGGGTGCTCCGCGACGAGGTCCTCGAGTCTTCGTGGCGGGCCGGCTCGGCGGTCTCTGAGATGCGCCTCGACACCGCCGAGGACGTGAATCGCGCCGTCGCCCGGTTCCTCGAGCTGATCAAGCTCGCCGCCCTGATCCAGCGCCCCGCCGGCGACAGCGCCGAGGATGCGATCGCGGCGATCAACGAGCTCCTCGGCCGGGTTGTCTCGCCGGAGCAGCGGGCCGCGCTCGAGGCCTCGACGCTCGACGACTTCGTCGCCGGGTCCGAGCGCGACCGCGAAGCCCGCAAGCGACAACTCGAGGCCCGCCGGGAGCCGTCGCTCGAGCAGTTCCTGCCCCGCCGCGGGGAAGGTCTCGCCCTCTCGGCCTCCGACATCGAGCTCTACCGCACCTGCCCGCTGAAGTACAAGTTCGCCCGCGTCTTTGCGATCCCGCAGGAGCCGACGATCAACCAGCGGTTCGGGATCCTTATCCACCAGGTGCTCGAGCGCTACCACGCCGAGGAGCTCCGCACTCGCGCCGCGAGCGGCGAGCCCCGGGAGCGGGGGGCGCCGGTGGCGGGCAGCCTCGATCGCCTGCTCGCCCTGTTCGAGGCCGGCTGGCACCGAGCCGGGTTCGGCGCCTCCGACGACGAGCTCCAGTACCGCGATCGCGCGGTCGCCGCCCTCGCGCGTTACCAGGAGCGCCACGCCCGCGCCGACTCGACGCCGGTCTGGCTCGAGCGGAGCTTCTCATTCGGAATCGGCCCGCACCGTCTGCGCGGCCGGGTCGACCGCGTCGACCGGCTGCCGAGCGGCGGCTACGAGCTGATCGACTACAAGACCGGCGAGTCCCGCGGCGCCGTCGCCGGGCCCGGCGACCTCCAGCTCGCCCTCTACCGCCGCGCGGCACGGGAGGCGTGGGAGATCGACGCCGAGCTCGGCAGCTACTGGTACGTGCTCGCCGACGAGCGGGTCCCGGTGCCCGCCGCCCCCGACGACGCCGAGCGGGTCGAGCGCACCGTGCTCGAGGTCGCCGCCGGGATCGAGGCCCAGGACTTCGAGCCTCGCCCCTCGTACGAGATCTGCTCCTGGTGCGACTACCGCCTGATCTGCCCGGCGTCAGAGGCCTGAATAAATGCCCGCCGCGTCCTCTGCTCCCGCCCAGGACCTATGGCCCGCGGCTACGCCGCGGGCATTTTGATGCTGCTCCCGCGTCCGGGCGCGGCGGGGTGGTCGTCGCTCCGCCACTGATACCCCGGGCCTTCACTCGTCCTGCTGGCGCAGGAAGCGCTGGAAGTCGCGGGCGATCGAGTCGCCGGACGGGACGTCGCTCTCGGACTCGAGCGCCTCGTCCTGCTCGGTCTCGAGCCTGCGCACGAGCTCCTCGATCTCCGAGTTCGCGGCGACCGCGGCGTCGACCTGGCGGTCGAAGGTCTCGATCGACTGCTCGAGATCGGTGACGTCGACGCTGATCCCCGTGAACGCGTCGAGCCGCTCGAGCAGCGCCAGCGCCGCCTTCGGATTCGGAACCGCGGCGACGTAGTGGGGCACCGCGGCCCAGATGCTCGCCGACTCGATCCCGCGGTTGCGGCAGGCGTCGTGGATCACGCCGACGATCCCGGTCGGCCCTTCGTAGCTTGATCGGCTGAGCCCGAGGCGCTCGACCATCCGCTCGTCGGAGGCGAGCCCGGTGATCGGCACCGGTCGCGTGTGCGCGACGTCGGCGAGCAGGGCGCCCATCGTCACCACCATCTCGACTCCGAGCCGCTCGGCGACGTCGAGGATCGCGCCCGAGTAGGTGCGCCAGCGCAGGTTCGGCTCGATTCCGTTCAGCAGCACGAGGTCGTGGTCGCCGGCGGCTGGGCGGCCGCTCAAGAAGGCGCCCTCGGGCCAGTCGATCTCGCGCGAGATCGCGTCGACCAGCCGCACCGTCGGCCGGTTGACCTGGAAGTCGTAGAACTCCTCCGGGTCGATCGTCGCGAACACCTCGGCATCGAGCGACTGGACGATCGCGTCGAGCGCGGTCGTCGCGGCGCTCGCGGCGTCGTTCCAGCCCGCGAACGCGGCGATCAGGATCGGTGAGCGCAGGGAGGGCGGCTCGCCCTCCCAGATCAGTGGATCCACGCCCCTGAGACTAGACCACGACCGGAGCGCGCCCGCGGCCCTCGCGTCCGCCCCGGCGATCAGAATCCCGACCGTGGAGGCAGCCGCGGTCACCCCGATCCACCCCCCGATCGCCGAGCTTCGCGCCGGTCACCGGTTCGAGGGCCGCTACGCGTGTCAGGCGAAGGAGCGGCTGACCGCGCGCAACGGGTCGGTCTACCTCTCGCTGCGGCTCCGCGACCGCACCGGGACGATCGCCGCCCGGGCGTTCCGCGAGGCCGACCGGCTCGCGCTTCGGTTCGAGCGCGGCGACGCGATCTGGGTCCGGGGAAGGGTCGAGCGCTACCGCGGCGACCTCGTCGCCGAGCTCGACGACCTGCGGAGGATCGATCCCGCGGAGATCGATCCGGCCGAGTTCCTCCCCGCCGCATACCGCTCGATCGACGAGCTCGAGGGGTTCCTCGAGCACCTCGTGCGCGAGGTCCACGACCCGGCGCTGCGGGCGACGGTCGAGCGCGTCGTCCTCGCCGAGCCGGTGGCCGGCGCGTTCAGGCGCGCTCCGTGCACGCGCTCAGGCCACCACGCCTACCTCGGCGGCCTGCTCGAGCACACGGTCGCCGTCGCGACCCTCGTCGGCGAGGTCTGCCAGCTCCACCCCCGCCTCGACTCCGACCTGCTGATGGCGGCGGCGATCCTCCACGACGTCGGCAAGACTCGCGAGTTCGCCTACGGCGCCGAGTTCGACCTCAGCGACGAGGGACGCCTCCTCGGCCACCTCGTGATCGGCGCCGAGATCGTCGGCACGGCGGCGCGCGACCTCCCGGCCGACCGGCGGCTGGCGCTGCTGAGCTGCATCCTCACCCACCACGGCCCCGACGCGGGGCCGGCTGGCGCTCGCCAGGGGAGGCCGGGAGCCGGACGCGAATTCCCGTCGCCCGAAGCGCTCGCGCTCTACCGGCTGAACGCGCTCGACGCCTCGGTCAAGGGATCGCTCGAGGGCGGCTGACCGCTCACCGCCGCGCGCCGCCGGCGTCGTCGTCGCGAGCGAGAGCCCGGCGCGCGAGCTGGGCGGCGATGACGAGCAGCAGCGCTGCGAAGGCAACCTCCAGCACCCGCTCGGAGACCGCGTTCGCGACCACGACCCCGATCGCGACGCCGACCACCGAGAGCACGCCGACGAGGACGCCGTCGCGAATGCGGACGTTGCCGTAGCGCCGCTGGCGCCAGGTCCCGGCGACAGCGACCGGGACGATCGCGAGCAGCGACGTCGCCTCGGCGCGGACCTGCGGCTCGTCGAGGAAGATCGCCAGCGCGGGTACGAACAGGATCCCTCCGCCGACGCCGAGCAGCCCGCCGACCACGCCTCCGACGAGGCCGAGGAGGGCGGCGGCGAGGAGCTCGATCACGCCAGCGCCAGCTCGATCGCGATCAGCACCAGCAGGCCCGCGAACAGGAGCGAGATCAGCCGCTCGGGAAGCCGCTGCTGGAGGGCCGCCCCGCCGATCACGCCGGCCACCGCCGGCACTCCGACGACCAGGCCCTTGACGATGTCGACGTTGCCGTAGAGCGCGTGCCCGGCGACCGCGAACACCGCGATCACGACGATCGCCGTGAGGCTGGTCCCGGTCGCCTCCCGCTCGCCGTAGGCGAGCCAGAGGATCAGCAGCGGCACGATCACGGTCCCGCCGCCGACGCCGAACATGCCGCTGAAGGCTCCCGCGGCGGTCCCGATCGCGGCGAGCTTGAGAAGCCTGTCGCGTGGCACCGGGCGATACTAAGGGCCGATGCACTCGTCGCCGACGACGCCCGAGTTGCTCGCGCCCCTGCGCGAGGCCCCCGGCCGCTCAGCCGTGCTCTGCGACATCGACGGCACCCTGGCCCCGATCTCGCCGCTGCCTGGCGACGCCGTGGTGCCCGGCCGTGCCCGCGACGCCCTCGGCGAGCTTGCGGCCGCCTACGCGCTCGTCGGCTGCGTCTCCGGCCGGCGGGCCACGGAGGCCCGGGCGATGGTCGGGCTCGACGGCCTGACCTACGTCGGAAACCACGGGTTCGAGGTCCTCGGGCCCGGCGAGCGGGAGCCGCGAGCGCACCCTGACGTCGAAGCGGCCGTCGGCCGGGCGGGCGCGTTCGTAGCCGGGCTCGACCACCGCCGCCTCGAGTCGCTTGGGCTCCGGGTCGAGGACAAGGGGCCGATCCAGTCGCTTCACTGGCGCGGGGCGCTCGACGAGGACGCCGCCGAGCGGGAGGCCGAGGAGCTCGCAGCCGCCGCCGGGGACGCCGACCTCGAGGCGCGTTGGGGGCGGAAGGTGGTCGAGCTGCGGCCACCCGCGGAGATCGACAAGGGCTCGGCCGTCGCCCGACTCGTCGAGGACGCCGGCGTCGCCAGAGCCCTGTTCGGGGGCGACGACGTCACCGACCTCGACGGCTTCCGCGCCCTTCGCGAGCTGCGCGCCTCGGGCCGGCTCGAGCACGCCGTCTGCGTCGGCGTCGCCTCGGACGAGGGGCCGGCAGAGATCGCCGACCTCGCCGACCTCGTGGTCGCCGGGACGGAAGGCTACGTCGACCTGCTCGAGGCGCTGAGGCCCTGAGTGCTCGGCCGAGGCTGATGCTGTTCGCCGACCTGCTCCGCGCGACGGTCTTCCTCGTCGCCGCCGTGGCGACGTTCCTCGCCGCGGTCGCGGTGGCCGTCGCCACCCGCGAGGGCGACGCGACGGTGATCCTCGTCGGCGCGGCTTGGGGGGTGATCGCAGCCGCGATCGGCCTCTGGCTCGGCCGGCCGGCGCGCGCGGCCGACGCGATCGCGAACGTCCTCGCCGCCGCACGGACGACGACCTCGCTGCCGCCGGAGAGTCCGGGCAGGGTCGCGTTCCAGCGCCTGTGGCCGATCGGCGCGTTCGCCCTCGCCGCCGGCGGGCTGGCATGGCTGTGGCCGCAGGTCGCCGCGATCGGCGCCGGCTACGCGGCCCTGGTCGCCCTCGCGTGGCGCCGCCGCGAGGCGGCGGTGACCGCGGTCGAGGATCGCGACGGCGTCCGGTTCTACGTCGAGCCGACTTCGGCGTTCGAGCCGGTCCGGCTGCTGCGCACGCCGGGCCTCTACCGCGACCGGCCCCCGGTGGCGAAGCCACCGCCGCCACCGCCGGTGGGCTGAGCTGAGGCCCGGGAGCTCGTAGACGACGGCGGCCCCGGCGGCGGCGGCGAGCGCCGCGATCGCCGCCATCACGAGCGCCGCGCGGGCGCCGGCGACGCCGGAGAGCCAGCCCGACACCGGGCCGCCGATCGGGGTCGAGCCGAGGAACACCACCGAGTAGAGCGCGAGGACCCGCCCGCGCATCTCCGGCGTCGCCGAGAGCTGGAGGGTCGAGTTGATCCCGGCGGCGAAGGTGACGGTCACGGCGCCGAGCGGCACCAGCGCCGCAGCCGCGAGCCCGAGGCTCGGGGCGGCGGCGGCGAGCAGGGCGAAGCCTCCGAAGCCGGCCGCGGTGGCGATCAGGAGACCGGGGCCGACCCGGCCGCGGGCCCCGGTGACGAGCGCCCCCGCGACCGAGCCGACGCCGATCGCAACCGCGAGCAGCGTGTAGGCGCCGGGGCCGCCGTCGAACGTGAACCGGGCGAGCAGCGGGAGCACGACCTGGAAGTTGAAGCCCAGCGTCCCGACGAGGGCCATCATCGCCAGCGGGATCGCGAGCGCGGGCGTCCGCGCGACGTACTCGAGCGCCGCCCGTGCGCCGCCGTTCCCGTCCCGGGGACGTGGCGCCGGCGAGAGCTCGCCGGCGTCCATCCCCCGCAGGGCGATCAGCATCGCGAGGAACGAGGCTGCGTTGAGGAGGAAGCAGGTCGCGACGCCGAGGGTGACGATCACCAGGCCGGCTCCCGCCGGCCCGAGGATCCGAGCCGAGTGGACGAGGACGCTGTTGAGGCCGACGGCGTTGACGACCCGTCGCGGCCCGACCATCTCGATCACGAAGCTCTGGCGCGCGGGGTGGTCGATCGCGTTGACCGCACCGCGAGCGAAGACGAGCGCGTAGACCATCCACGGCTCGACCGCCCCGCTCGCGGTCAGCGACCAGAGGGCGAGGGCGGGGAGGGCCATCAGCGCCTGGGTCGCGATCAGCAGCCGGCGCTTCGAGAGCCGGTCGGCGAGCGCCCCTCCCCAGAGGCCGAAGAGCAGCATCGGCAGGAACTGGAGCCCGGTCGCGACCCCGACCGCGAACCCGCTTCCGGTGATCGCGAGGATCAGCCACAGCTCGGCGACGATCTGCATCCAGTTCCCCGACAGCGAGACGAGCTGCCCGGCGAAGTAGCGCCGGTAGTTGGGGATCTCGAGCGAGGCGAAGGTGTGCCGGAGCGCCCTGCTCACGCGCCCTCGCGGCGGTCGGACTCGCGATCGGGGTCGGCGAGCCGCTCGAGCACGTCGGCGGCGCGCTCGAGCGCGGCAAGCTCTCGAGAGTCGAGCTCGGCGAGCCGCAGCGCGAGGTACTCGTCCTTGCGCCGCCGCAGGCGGCGGAGCAGAGCCCTCCCCTCGGCGCTGGCCCGAACCAGCGACGAGCGCCCGTCGGCGGGATCGGCGCTGCGCTCGATCAGCCCCTCCTCCTCGAGCCGGCCGACGATCCGAGTGGCGGTCGGCCGCCGCACGCGCTCGCGCTCGGCGAGCTCGCTCGGGGTGAGCGGGCCATGCGCTTCGATCGTCGCCAGCGCCGCGGTCAGCGTCGGGCCCGGGGCGCCGCCGTCGGCGGCCATCGCCTCCTGGCGCAGCCGGCGGGCGGTGCGGGCGATCGAGTGCCGCAGCCGGGTCGCGAGCTCGCTCGTCGAGGTGCCGATAGTTCGCATCAGTAATTAGCCTAGCGAACTATTCCAGGCGGGCCGGTGCCCGCGAGCCGGTCGCGAGCGTTGTCGAGCATTCGGTCCGCCGTTGGCCCGCCACGTCGACAGCCCCCTACGGCCCAGCCCGGACCCGCTTTCGCATCGGTGCGAGCTCGCGCCACGAGCGCGCGTTCGCGATCTGGTCGGGGCCGAGCCAGGCGCGGCGCGCGGTGGCGAGCGCGTAGCGCATGTTGGCGAGCGTATCGACGCCGTGGGCGTCGGTGTTGAGGCAGATCGTCACCCCCGCCTCGGCAGCGAGCCTGGCGTGGCCCTCGGAGAGGTCGCGCCGGTTCGGGTTGCCGTTGATCTCGATCATCGTCCTGGTGCGGGCGGCGGCCTCGAACACCGCCTCGACGTCGATGTCGTAGGGATCCCGCCGCAGCAGCAGCCGTCCGGTGAGATGGCCGATGCAGTCGACGAGCGGGTGCTCGCAGGCGGCGACGGCGCGCTCGGTCATCGCCCGCGGGGACATCCGGAACGACGTGTGGATGCTGGCGATCACCCAGTCGAGCTCACCGAGCAGCTGATCGTCGTAGTCGAGCGAGCCGTCGGTGCCGATGTTCACCTCCGACCCGGCGAGGACGCGGAATCGCTTGCCGCGGTAGCGCGCATTGAGCTCCGCCACCTCCTCGATTCGGCCCCGCAGCGCTTCGGCGGTGACGTGGTTCCCGAATCCATGGCTCGCCGAGTGCTCGGTCACCGCGAGGTAGCCATAGCCGCGCCCCCGCGCCGCCTCGGCCATCTCCTCGAGGGAGTTGCGCCCGTCGGAGAGCGTGGTGTGGCAGTGGAGGTCGCCGCGGATGTCGGCCGCGGCGACGAGCTCCGGGAGCGTCCCCTCGGCCGCGGCCTTGATCTCGCCCGCGGCCTCGCGCAGCTCGGGCTCGATGTAGTCGAGGCCGAGCCGGCGGTAGACCTCGGCTTCGGTGGCGTAGCGCGCGACCTCGCTCGTCTCGACGTCGGTGATCCCGTGCTCCGACACCGACAGCCCCATCGCCACCGCGCGCTCGCGCAGCTGGACGTTGTGCTGGGCCGAGCCGGTGAAGTGCTGGAGCAGGTTCCCGTACGCCTCGGGAGCGACGATCCGCAGCTCGACGATGACGCCGTTGTGGGTCTGGATCCTGATCCCCGAGTCGCCCGGGGTGCCCGCGGTCGCCGCGAGCGGGTGCTCGGCCAGCGCCTTCGCCAGCGCCGCGGGCTCGGTCGCGGTTGCGATCAGGTCGACGTCCTTGCACGTCTCGGCCATCCGACGCGCCGACCCGGCGATCTCGACGGCGTCGCTCGCCGGATGATCCCGAAGCGCCGCCGCGAGCTCCTCGGCGATCGGCAGCACGTCTGAGAGCAGCAGGCGCTCGCGCGACCCCTCGTCGCCGAGGCGATCGAGCGCGGCGAGCACGTTCTCCTCCGCCTTCGGCCCGAGGCCCTTGACGGTGCGGATCCGCTGTGCCTCCGCCGCCTCGCGGAGGTTGTCGAGCGTCGCCACCCCGAGCTCGTTGTAGAGGCGGCGCGCCGTCTTCGCCCCGAGCCCGGGTACACGAGTCACGTCGATCAGCGACTCCGGCAGCTTCGCCTTCAGCTTCGCCGCCGACGGGATCTCGCCGGTCTCGACGAGGACGCGGATCTTCTCCTCGA
The DNA here is from genome assembly GCA_035461385.1 of Solirubrobacterales bacterium. Classification (GTDB taxonomy): domain Bacteria; phylum Actinomycetota; class Thermoleophilia; order Solirubrobacterales; family 70-9; genus DATHVI01. Next base: position 9,850 of record DATHVI010000065.1, on the reverse strand, counting down.
GCGTCTTCCCGATCCCGGGAAGCTCGGTTGCGCGGCCCGCGAGCGCGAGCTCGGCGACCGAGGCCGGGCTCTGCCGGATCACGCGGGCGGCCTCGCGGTAGGCGATCACCCGGTACTGGATCGCGCCGTCGAGCTCGTACAGCGTCGCCAGCTCCTCCATCGCCTCGGCTATCTCCGCGTTTCGCATCGTCGGCCTGGACTCTAGATTGGCGGCGTGGAACCGAACCCGAGCGTGTGGCTCGTCGTCCCGACCTACAACGAGGCCGAGAACCTCGAGCCGCTCGTCCGCGCGGCGCTCGCGCACCTTCCGTCGGGCGCAAGGGTGCTTATCGTCGATGACGACTCGCCCGACGGGACCGGGCGGCTGGCCGAGCGGATCGCCGCCGATCAGCCCGCCGTCGACGTCCTTCACCGGCCGCGCAAGGAGGGCATCGGTCCCGCCTATGTCGCCGGCTTCCGCGCCGCGCTCGAGGCCGCCCCCGACCTCGTCGCGCAGATCGACGCGGACCTCTCACACGATCCCGCCGACCTGCCGCGGCTGATCGCCGCCGCCGCGAACGCCGACCTCGTGCTCGGCTCTCGCTACGTGACCGGCGGCGGGGTCGAGCACTGGGGCGCGCTGCGGCGCGCGATCAGCCGCGGCGGCAGCACCTACGCCCGCGCGGTCCTCGGGGTCGGGGTCCGCGACCTGACCGGCGGCTTCAAGGTCTTTCGCCGTCCGGTGCTCGAGGCGATCGACCTCGAGTCGATCTCGTCGCTCGGCTACGCGTTCCAGGTCGAGACGACCTACCGCGCGATCCGCGCGGGCTTCCGCGTCGTCGAGGTGCCGATCCGGTTCGCGGATCGGCGGGCCGGGGAATCGAAGATGAGCGGGCGGATCGTCGCCGAGGCGGCGCTGCGCGTGCCGGGAATGCGCCTCGACGCCGGTCGTCGCCGACGCTGATACTTCATTTTGTATAGTAAGTAGCGATCCGCCGGGCCCGACGGGATCAGCCCCCGATCGGGTAGAAGGAGTATCCCGCGGGTACACCTGGTAGAGACGACGAAGACCGAACCGAGGAGAACAGCGTGACCGGCAAGCTTCCCGACGTGACCGACGCCAGCTTCCAGAGCGAGGTGCTCGAGTCCGACAAGCCCGTGCTCGTCGACTTCTGGGCGCCGTGGTGCGGTCCGTGTCGTGTCGTCCACCCGATCCTCGAGGAGATCTCGTCCGAGCGCGGCACCGAGCTTCGGATCGTCAGCCTCAACGTCGACGAGAACCAGCAGACCGCCGCCCGATACCAGGTCCTCTCGATCCCGACGATGATCCTGTTCCGGAACGGCGCCGAGGCGAAGCGGGTGATCGGAGCGCTGCCGAGGAAGCGACTCGAAGCCGAGCTCGAGCCGGCGCTGGTCTGAGCGCCGACCGGCCGACGGCGATCGGCCGCCGATGAATAGTCTTCCGCGCGATGCCGTTCATCCACATCCACTGGTACGAGGGCCGCTCGGACGAGCAGAAGGCCGAGATCGCCAAGCGCATCACTGACGCGCTGGTCGATGTCGGCAAGACGCCCAAGGACCACGTCTGGATCCGCTTCGAGGACTCGAAGCGATCCGACTGGGTCATGGGCGGCGAGCAGCAGGGCTGAGCGCGGCGGACCACGCAACCGACGCGGATTGACCGCTGCCATGGGTCGGCGATCTCGCATCCTTCTCCCGCAGGCGGGCTAGGCGGCATGCGGGCCCCCGAATGGACGACCGGCGAGCACGTGCGCCGCTACCTCGATCGGGCGGACGGCTATCCGCGGCGGGCCGAGGGAGAGAGCGTGATGCTCGAGCACGTCCCCCGCGACGCCAGCCGGGTCCTCGACCTCGGAACGGGCGACGGCCGCCTGCTCGGCATCCTGCTCGCCGAACGCGATCGAACCCGGGGCGTGGGAATCGACTTCTCCGAGCCGATGCTCGAGGCGGCCCGCCGGCGCTTCGCCGGCGACGACCGGATCGAGCTCGTCGAGCACGACCTTGCCCAGCCGCTGCCGGCACTCGGCCGGTTCGACGTCGTCGTCTCGTCGATGGCGATCCACCACCTCGAGCACGCGCGCAAGCGCTCGCTCTACAGCGAGGTCTTCGAGCTGCTCGAGCCGGGCGGCGTGTTCGCGAACTTCGACCACGTCGCATCGCCGACCGAGCGGCTTCACGTCGCGTTCTTCGCGGCGATCGGCGAGCCGCTCGCCGATCAGGATCCCTCCGACCGCCTGCTCGACGTCGAGAGCCAGCTCGGCTGGCTGCGCGAGCTCGGCTTCGACGACGTCGACTGCTACTGGAAGTGGCTGGAGATGGCGCTCCTGATCGGCGTCAAGCCGGCCGGGGGCACCTAGAGAAGCTCACGATCGCTCGCTGAGGGACGGCTGCGGCCGGCATCGCAGCCACCAGAACGGCACCGCGCCCGCAGCGACCAGGCCGATCCCGATCGCGAGCCAGACGCCACCGCCATCGGTGCCCACCGCGAGGACGAGGATCGTGACGCCGACGCCCGAGATCAGGCCGAGGTCCGCGGGCCAGGTCGGACCCCGCAGGAGCAGGTAAGAGAGCAGCACCGCGCCGAGGAGGACGAACGGCAGCCCGATCGTCAGGATCGCGGCCGCCCCGAACGTGATCAGGCAAGCGGGAACGGCCCAGATCAGGAACCCGAAGTCGTGGTCGCTCGTGGTCGCCATGAGCCCGATCCTACGCCGAGCTCGAGCCGGCGGTCGATCAAGTGCCCACTCGCCCGGGGCTCGAGCCCGGTCAGCGGCCCGCGACCGGGACCCGCTCGCATGCGGCTATGCTCGCACCGATGCAGGCTCGGGTCTTGGTCCTCGGGGCGGGGTTCGGAGGGCTCGAGCTCGCGTCCGTGCTCTCCGACGAGCTCGGAGCCGAGGCCGATGTCACGCTGATCGACGAGGAGGAGGGCTTCGTCTTCGGGTACTCGAAGCTCGACCTGCTCTTCGGGCGCGCGAGCGTCGACTCCGTCCGGCTTCCCTACAGCGGTGTCTCCAAGCCCGGGGTGCGGTTCGTTCGCGACTCGATCACCGCGATCGACCCCGATGCCCGCTCCGTCGTCACCGGCGATGGGACTTACGAGGCGGATGCTCTCGTGATCGCGCTCGGCGCCGCCTACGACCTCGACGCCACGCCCGGCCTCGCCGAGGCGGGTGAGTACTACTCGGTCGCCGGCGCGGCGCGCCTCGCCGAGGCCGTTCAAGGGTTCACGAGCGGCCGCGCGATCATCGCGGTCTGCGGCGCGCCGTTCAAGTGCCCCCCGGCGCCGAGCGAGACCGCCTTGCTCCTCGACGAGCATCTGTCGGATCGTGGGGTTCGGGGCGACTGCGAGATCTCATTGGTGATGCCGCTCGCGACCCCGGTCCCGCCGTCGCCCGAGGCCTCGGAGGCGCTGCTCGCCGCGTTCGCCGAGCGGGGCATCGAGTTCGCCGGCGAGAGCCGGATCGCCGCGGTCGACCCGAAGCGCCGCGTCCTCGTGCTCGACGACGGCGGCGAGATGCCGTACGACCTCCTTCTCGGCGTCCCCAAGCACCGGGCCCCAAGGGTCGTGCTCGCGAGCGGCATCGCCGAGGACGGATACGTCCCGGTCGATCCGAAGACTCTGCGCACGCGGTACCCCGGCGTCTACGCGGTCGGCGACGTCGCGGCGCTTGGGATCCCGAAGGCCGGGGTGCTCGCCGAGGGGGCAGCCCGGGCGGTGGCGGCGTCGTTGATCGCCGACCTCAGGGGCGAGGAAGCCCCGGGCCCGTACGACGGCCGCGGCTCCTGCTACGTCGAGTTCGGGGCGGGCAAGGTCGGACGCGTCGACGTCGACTTCCTCTCCGGTCCGAAGCCGGCGACCGTCTTCCATCCGCCGTCGGAGGCGATCGCCGCCGACAAGCGGCGGTTCGGCGCGAGCCGCCGCCAGCGCTGGTTCGGAGGCTGACCACCCGGCTCGCCGCGGTGAGCTAGCCCGCGCGGGCGACCGCGATCCGCAGCTCGCGTCCTTCGATCTCGGTCGGCGACGCCGAGCCGTCGGCGCCATAGTCGACCGAGGTGGCGAGGACCTCGCCGCAGATGTAGTCCTCGTGGGTGCGGGCGGCGTCGAGCAGGGTGGCGTCACCCGCGAGGCTGAGCGAGATCCGATCGCTGACCTCGAGGCCGGCGTCCCTGCGGGCGCCCTGGACCGCGTGGACGACCTCGCGGGCGAGGCCTTCGCGGCGGAGGTCGTCGTCGATCTCGAGTGCGAGCGCGACCGCGCGTCCGGCCTCGGCCTCGACCTCGTAGCCCTCGAGCGGCTCCATCACCAGGGTGACGTCGTCGGGGGCGAGCTCGTGCTCGGAGCCGTCGACGTTGATCCCGACCCGCCGCTCGCCTCGAACCGCCGCGGCGACGTGATCGGGATCGAGCGCCTTGATCGCGGCGGCCGCCTTCGGCATCAGCTTGCCGAACCGCGGGCCGAGGGCGCGGTAGTTCGGCTTCACCCGGTAGCGGACGAGATCGGCCTCCTCGGAGACGAACTCGAGCTCCTTGACGTTGAGCTCGCCGGCGACGAGCGCCCCGAGCCGCTCGATCTCGGCCCGCTCGCCCCCGGTCGCGACGATCACCGCCCGGCGAAGCGGCTGGCGGACCTTGACCTTGGCCTGCGCGCGCGCGGCGCGGCCGAGCTCGATCGCGCGCCGCGCGGCGGCGATCCCCGCCTCGAGGCCGTGGTCCTCGAGCGCCGGGTCGGGCGCGGGAAAGTCGCACAGGTGGACCGAGTCCGGAGCGTCGCCGAAGTCGCCGGCGGCGCCGCCGGCGAGGTTCGCATAGAGCTCATCGGCGACGAATGGGGTGAACGGCGCGAGCAGCTTCGCGGCCTCGATCAGGCAGTGGTGGAGGGTCGCGAACGCCGCCCGGTCGCCCTCCCAGAAGCGCCGCCGCGAGAGCCGCACGTACCAGTTCGATAGCTCGTCGACGTAGGCGGCGACCGCCCGCCCGGCGGTGGTGCAGTCGTAGGCGTCCATGCTCTCGATCACCTCACGAGCGGTCACCTGAAGCCGCGACAGCACCCAGCGGTCCAACTCGCTGCCCACCGCCTCCTCCGCTCCCACCCGGGATACCCGATCCGAGGCTTGCGCCTCGGACATTTCCCTCGTGCTCGCGCGTCCGGGGGCGGCGGGGTCTGCGGCGGGAAGGGCCTGGCGAAGGTCTGTGGGCTCGAGCTCCTCGGTGTTGGCGTAAAGCACCCAGAACGAATACGTGTTCCAGAGCGTGAGCATGAACTGGCGCACCGCCTCGCCGACCGTGTCGGCCGAGAACCGGTACCCGGCCCACGGCTGCTGCGAGGTGAAGTAGTACCAGCGGAAGGCGTCGGCGCCGTGGCGGTCGAGGACCTCCCAGGGATCGACGACGTTGCCCCGGCTCTTCGACATCTTCTGCCCTGCCGGGTCGAGGATCAGCCCGAGGCAGACGCAGTTGCGATAGCTCGCTTGGTCGAAGACGAGGGTCGAGACCGCGAGCAGCGAGTAGAACCAGCCCCGCGTCTGGTCGATCGCCTCGCTGATGAAGTCGGCCGGGAAGCGCTCCTCGAACGGCTCTGCGCCCTCGAACGGGTAGTGGAACTGGGCGAACGGCATCGACCCGGAGTCGAACCAGGCGTCGATCACCTCCGGGACGCGGCGCATCTCGCCGCCGCAGCGTTCGCAGGCGAACGTCAGCTCGTCGATGTACGGCCGGTGGAGGTCGCCGGGAACCTCGCCGGCGCGATCGCGGAGCTCTGCGACCGACCCGACGCAGAATCGCTCCTCGCAGTCGTCTGCCGAGCACTGCCAGACCGGCAGCGGCGTGCCCCAGTAGCGCTCCCGCGAGAGCGCCCAGTCGACGTTGCCCTCGAGCCACTTGCCGAACCGGCCGTGCTTGATGTGCTCGGGGTGCCAGCCGATTGCCTCGTTCTCGGCGAGCATCCGCTCGCGGACGTCGGTCGTCCGCACGTACCAGCTCGACTTCGCGTAGTAGAGCAGCGGGGTCTCGCAGCGCCAGCAGTGGGGATAGGCGTGCTCGTAGAGCTCGTCGCGGAACAGCCTCCCCGACTCGCGCAGCGCCGTGACGATGTCGGGGTCGGCGTCCTTGACGAACCGGCCGGCGAACTCGCTCACTCGCTCGTCGAAGGTGCCGTCGGCGCGGACCGGGTTCTGGAGCTTGATCCCGTACTGCTCGCCGAGCCTGAAGTCGTCCTCGCCGAAGGCGATCGCGGTGTGGACCAGGCCTGTGCCCTCGTCGGTGGTGACGAAGTCGCCCTCGAGCACCGTGTGTCCCCGCGGCCCGTAGTCGGTGACGTACGTGAACGGTGGCTCGTAGCGGGTTCCGGCAATCGAGCGGCCGGGGAACGACTCAAGGATCTCGGCCTCCTCGCCAAGAACCCTCTCGACCAATTCTCGGGCGACGACCAGCACCTCGTCCGCTCCGGCGGGCCGGGCCCGCACGTATTCGATCGCCGCGCCGACTGCGACGGCGGCGTTGGAGATCAGTGTCCATGGGGTGGTGGTCCATACCAGCAGCGAATCCCCGGTCTCAAGCGGACCGACGTTCGGTCCTTCGCGGACTGGCAACCGGATATAGACCGAGGGGTCCTCGACGTCGCGGTAGCCGAGCGCGACCTCGTGCGAGGAGAGCGCGGTCCCGCAGCGCGGGCAGTAGGGGACGACCCGGTGCCGTTCGTACAGCCGCCCGTCGTCCCAGATCCGCCGCAGCGACCACCAGACCGACTCGATGTAGTCGTTGGTCAGCGTCACGTACGGATCGTCGAGGTCGATCCAGAACCCGATCCGCTCGGTGAGCCGGTTCCACTGCTCGACGTAGCGGAACACCGACTCGCGGCAGCGGCGGTTGAACTCGGCGATCCCGTAGGCCTCGATCTCGGCCTTCGAGGAGATCCCGAGCTCCTTTTCGACCTCGAGCTCGACCGGCAGCCCGTGGCAGTCCCAGCCCGCCTTGCGCGGCACGTAGTGGCCGCGCATCGCCTGGTAGCGCGGGTAGATGTCCTTGAACACGCGCGAGAGCACGTGACCGGAGTGCGGGACCCCGTTCGCGGTCGGCGGCCCCTCGTAGAAGCTCCACGTCGGCGCCCCCTGCTCGCGGCGAAGCGCGAGCTGGCGGTGGAAGACGTCGCCCTCGCGCCAGCGCTCGAGGATCCCCCGCTCGAGCTCGGGGAAGCTCTGCTTCGGATCGACTGGGCGGAATCCCGGCATCGCGAGCGGATTCTAGGAGCCGCACGCGGCCTGGCCGGAGCGCGAGACGGCCCCGCCGGAGCGGGGCCGTCTCGAGGCTGGCTATTGCCCTGCGCTCAGAAGCGCACGCTGGAGAGGTAGTCGAACCCCTTCTGGGCGCTGTCGAACGGATCGAACGTCGGGTCGCCGAACGGCGGGTCCTGCTCGTAGATGTAGTACTTGACCTTGCCCTTCGCGGCGCGAAGGATCGGCTCGAACTCGATCTCGCCCTCGCCGATCGGCACCGGGGTCGCCCTCGCCGGGTCGGCGACGTTGATCCCGTCCTTGACGTGGAGCGAGAAGATCCGGTGCCCGTAGGTGTTGAGCAGCTCGACCGGGTCGGCGCCGCCGTCGGTCGACCAGAGCACGTCGAGCTGCATGTCGACCCAGCGCGGGGTCGTGTTCTCGACGATGATCTGCCAGGCGCTCTTCTCCTCACCGGTGTCCGGATCGGTGTACGTGGTCTCGAACTCCTGCCAGTGGTTGTGCCCGTACATCCGCCCGGTGCCGTTCTTGACCGAACGCTCGCCGAGGCGGTTCATCGTCGCGGCCGTTGCCAGCGCGTCCTCGAAGCTGCCGATCCCGGGAGCCGCGAAGCCTCCCGAGCCGACCCACTTCTGCTTCAGCACCTTCGCGTCGGCGAGCGTCTGGTCCCAGGTCGCCTCGTTGGTGGGGCCGTGACGTGACGGAGCCTTGAGCCCGTACTTGTCGAGCAGCGCCTTGAACTCCTCGGCGGTGAGGCCGTTGAACGTGAACGGCTCGACGTTGCGATAGCCGATCTCGCTCAGCCGCCGCAGGGTCTCCTCGAGGCGCGCCTGCGTCGCCGGGTCGCTGCCGAAGCCGATGTAGGCGGCGAAGTTCCAGAGCTGGATCGAGATCTGGTTGACGGGGATCCCGCGCTTCTGATGCTCCGACGCCGAGGCGCCGGGCGCGAATGCCAGCGCGGCCAGCAGCAGCGCGCTCAGGATCAGGGCAAGGACGCCGCGCCCCCTGTGGCTGGTTGCCTTCATGTTCCTCCTCCGGGGTCTCGTCCCGCCGAGATCCGGCGGGGCTGAGTCTCATCCGACTCCCATGTTCCCACACGCGCAGGCCGTTCTAGTCCTGCGGTGAGGGTTTGTTCTGCGAACGATAGGGGTATTGCATGGATGCCCTAAAGGACCAGGAGGAGGATCAGAATGCGGATTCCGCCCGACCGCAGGCGAAACCGCGCGGTGACGCTGTTCGCCTGCGCACTCGCCGCACTCGCCGCGACGGCCTCGGTGGCGAACGCCCAGACGCCGCCCGACAACGAGTTCGAGAAGGTGACGCTCAACGACCGTCCCGGCGAGCCGATGGACCTCGCCGTGCTGCCGGACGGGCGCGTCCTTCACACCACGCGCCCCGGCCAGTTGTGGCTGCACGATCCAGCCACGGGCCGAAATCGCGTCGTGAACGAGTTCGACGTGTACCGGCACGATGAGGAGGGTCTACAGAGCATCGCGCTCGATCCCAACTTCAGCGAGAACCACTGGGTGTACGTCTATTACTCACCCCCGCTCGATACCCCGGTTGACGATCCCGTGACGCCTGTGAACGAGGGCGACGCGCCCGAGTTCGGAACCGACGCCGACTTCGCGCGATACGAGGGGGTAATTCGCCTCTCGCGCTTCAGATTCACCGGCACGCGGCTCAGGATGGCCAGCGAGCAGCAGATCCTCGACGTCCCCGTCGACCGCGGCATCTGCTGCCACGTCGGCGGCGACATCGTGTTCGACAGCGCCGGCAACCTGATCCTCTCGACCGGCGACGACACGAACCCGTTCCAGTCCGACGGCTACACGCCGATCGACGAGCGTCCGGACCGCAATCCCGCCTTCGACGCCCAGCGCACGTCGGCCAACACGAACGACCTGGGCGGCAAGATCCTTCGCATCAGGGTCGGCCAGCGCGGCGGCTACTCGGTTCCGGCCGGCAACCTGTTCCCGCCGGGCATGGCGGGCACGCGGCCCGAGATCTACGCGATGGGGTTCCGGAACCCGTTCCGGATCGAGATCAACTCCGAGAACGACGATCTCTACGTGGCCGACTATTCGCCGGACGCCCGCAACCCGAACCCCCTCCGGGGTCCGGCCGGCCACGGGAAGTGGACGATCGTGCGCGAGCCGGGCAACTACGGCTGGCCCTACTGCGCGACGGCCGAGCTTCCGTACGTCGACTTTGACTTCGCCACCGGTGCATCGGGCGAGGTGTTCGACTGCGCTAACCCGGTCAACGAGTCGCCGAACAACACCGGCCTGACCGAGCTGCCGCCGGTCGTCCAGCCCGACGTCTGGTACTCGTACGGGCTGTCGGATGAGTTCCCCGAGCTCACCAGCGTCCCGGCGGGCGGAATCGGCCCGATGGGCGGCCCCGCGTACGACTTCGATCCGGCGAAGGCGAGCCCGCCCGCGTGGCCGGCGTACTTCGACGGTGTGCCGCTGTTCTACGAGTGGACGCGCGACTACATCAAGGAGTTCCGGCTCGACAGCGCCGGCAACCTGGCGGAGATCAGGCCCGGTGGGGGGCCGTTCCCTGGGGTGTCGCTGCTGGGGACGCTCGGTCCTGCCAATGGTGACCAAAGGACC
>DATHVI010000064.1:0-9830 GCA_035461385.1 Solirubrobacterales bacterium | reverse complement strand
CCACAGGTCGACGACCGCGCCCTCGCGGGTCGGGGGCGCGAACGGCGCCGCATCGCGGTCGGGGGTGCCCGGCAGCGTGCCGCTCGTCTCGAGCGACAGATCGACGTCCGACATCACGCAGTTGGCGACGGGGGTTCCGCCACTCGACACGATGATCGAGACGTCGGCGACCATGTCTGCCGTGAGGTCACCGGTGGCCGTGTCGTAGTTACCGGTGATGGGGCCGTTCAGCGACCACGAGACAGTCGTGTCGAGTGTCATGAGCGGCACGTCGGTGAACGTCTTCTCGGGGAAGTTGAACCCGTCGAGCGGAACGACGAAGTCGCCGGTCGCGAGGTTGATGTCGCCGCTCATCGTCACCGGGTCGTCGCTCGGTTCGATCAGGTCGGCGCCCTCGAGATCGCCGAAGTTGGCGACCACCTCGTCGAACTCGAGCTCGAGCGATTGCGCTTGCGCCGCGCCGGCGGCGACCCCGGAGACCGCTAGCGCGGCAACCGTCGCCGCGCCGAGCGCGACGACCCTCCGGACCCGCTTCCAGAGCGGCTTGTGGGTTTCTGGGGTCATCGGGTTGAGGTTCCTCCTCCAGTTGGACAACGTGGTTGGATCGTTAGCTTGTGAAATCGGGTTTCGATCCGCCATCTCAGCGGATCCGCAGCCGGCTGAAGACGCCGGCGTGGTCGGACGGGTAGATGCCGCCGATCTGGCTCAGGCCGACGACCGACGATGCGAGCCGCTTGACCCGCTTGCCGGGCTTCGCGACGACGTGGTCGACGACGTGGTCGAACTGCGTCGGCGGAGCCGAGAAGAGGTCGTTGACGCAGCAGCTTCTCGGGTTCCGGGTCGCGCGGTGCTTGAAGCCGGCGTTGAGGATCGCCCGGAACGCCTGCGCGTCGCCCTCCTGGACCTCGGTGACGGTGTCGGAGTTGAAGTCGCCGAGCAGGACGACCGGCATCTTCGCCTTCGCGGGGCCGTTGACGACCTCGAGCGCCTGCAGCCGGCGGATGCTCGGTTGGACGCTCTCGTCGTCGAACGCCTCGAGGTGCGTGTTGACGAACTTGAACCGCTTCGAGCCCCGCACCCGGGCGACGGTGCTCGTCCAGCCGCGGGTGACGGTGACGGGGAGCCCGGAGACGGTGAGCTCGAGCGGGTTCTGGAAGTTGCCGCCGCGCGGGTTTCGGACCTTGACGCCGGCCTTCATCCGGCGCAGGATCACGTCGCGCATCGTCAGCCGTCCGTTGATCTCGGCGTCCTCGAAGCCGGGGAACTCGATTCCGTCGTCGACCTCCTCGTTGTAGTCCGCCGGGGCCTCGAAGTCGAACTCGGGCTGGGCGACGACCGGGCGGTAGCGGATCGCCTTCTTTCCCTGGTCGCGGTTGATCTCGGCGAGCAAGAGCGCGAGGAAGTCGTACTTGACGTCGGTCGCGGTCGGGACGCCGGTGAGCACGGGGACGGCGCTCGGCTCGGCGGTCCGCCACAGGGCGACCTCCTGGAGGCCGACGAGGTCGGGCTTCTTGTTTCGGATCTCGTTCGCGAGCAGCCGAGCCCGGCGCGGGAAGTCGGTCTCGTCGACGTCGCGCAGGATGCCTCCGTTCGCCGCCGCGAAGGCAGCCGTGTTCGGGGCCGAGATCGCGGGGCCGAGGTCGGCGCCGAGGAACAGGTTCCGGGTCATCACCTTGACCTTGGTGCCCTTGCCGGCGCGCTTCTTCGCCGCGTCGGCAGCGACCGGCGCGGCAAGCATCCCGGCGAGCGCGAGCACCGCGAGGATCGCGACCGTCAACGGCGTTCGCGAATGCGGACGCAGCCCTGCCATGGTCGAATCAACAGCTCTCACACTGGACTCCCTTCCAGTCTTCCTCGGGTACCCGCCGGTCCTTTCGCGCCTCTCTCGCCGTGTGACTATACACACGGGCTGAGCAGCCGCCTACCCGAAATACCGCAATTCAAGCTCGGGGTATCCGCGGCGATCGAGTGTCCGCAAGGCCGGATCGTGGCGCGCGCTCAGCTCGGGACCGGAGCCTCGGGGAGTCGCTCGAGCGCGGCATCCATGTCGGCCTCCGAGAACTCGAGGTCGGTGAGCTCGCCGGCGTGGTAGGCGTCGTAGGCGGACATGTCGAAGTGGCCGTGGCCGGAGAGCCCGATCAGGATCACCCGCTCCTCGCCGGCCTGCTTCGCGGCCTCGGCCTCGTCGAACGCCGCCCGCAGCGCGTGCGCGGGCTCGGGCCCGGGGATGATCCCCTCGGTGCGGGCGAAGGTGACGGCGGCGTCGAACGCCGCCGTCTGGTGGATCGCCCTCGGCTCGATCATCCCCTGCTTGACCAGCGCGCAGAGGCTCGGCGCGTCGCCGTGGTAGCGCAGCCCGCCGGCGTGGACCGGCGGCGGGACGAAGTCGTGTCCGAGCGTGTACATCGGCATCAGCGGGGTCAGCCCGACGGTGTCGCCGTAGTCGTAGCGGAACGCGCCCCGGGTCAGCGTCGGGCAGGCGGCGGGCTCGGCGGCGACGAAGCGGGTCTCGCGGCCGTCGCGGATGTTCGCGCGCAGGAACGGATAGGTGAGCCCGGCGAAGTTCGAGCCGCCGCCGACGCAGCCGACGACGACGTCGGGGTACTCGCCGGCGAGCCCGTGCTGGGCGATCGACTCCTGGCCGATCACCGTCTGGTGGAGGCAGACGTGGTTGAGAACCGAGCCGAGCGAGTAGTTGGTCTCGTCGCTCTTCGCCGCCGTCTCGACCGCCTCCGAGATCGCGATCCCGAGGCTGCCGGAGGGGTGCTCGGCCTGCGAGCGCCCGGCCTCGGTCAGCTCGGAGGGGCTGCGGTGGACGGTCCCGCCCCAGGTTTCGATCATCGCCCGCCGGTAGGGCTTCTGGTCGTAGGAGACGCCGACCATGAACACCTCGCACTCGAGGTCGAACAGCTTGCAGGCGAGCGCGAGCGCCGACCCCCACTGCCCGGCGCCGGTCTCGGTCGCGAGCTTGCGCACCCCCGCCTGCTTGTTGTAGTAGGCCTGGGCGACGGCGGTGTTCGGCTTGAGCGAGCCCGCGGGCGAGACCCCCTCGTACTTGTAATAGATGTGGGCCGGGGTGTCGAGCGCGCGCTCGAGCCGCCGCGCCCGGTAGAGCGGCGTCGGCCGCCAGAGCGCGTAGACGTCGCGGACCTCGTCGGGAATCTCGATCTCGGGCTCGGCCGAGACCTCCTGCTCGATCAGGGCCATTGGGAAGATCGGGGCGAGGTCCTCGGGCCCGAGCGGCTCCTTCGTCGCCGGGTGAAGCGGCGGATTCGGCGGCGGGCCGAGGTCGGCCATCAGGTTGACCCAATGGGTCGGGATCTCCGCCTCCGACAGCAGGTACTTCGTCGTCTCGGTCACGTTCGCGGCTCCTCTCCTCGCGTGGCCGGCGATTCTACGGGGCCGTCCCCGGCCGGCGAGTGGACGGTTGTCGACCCCTGGACTCGAGGACCGACCAGTCGCCGCGCGGCGGCGGCCGGCCCGCTAGGATCGCGCGCCGATGGAGGCCAACGGACACGTCTTCGGCAGCGCCTGGCGCGTCTATCTATCGGGCGAGGTCCACTCCGACTGGCGCGAGCGGATCGCCGCCGGCGTCCGCGAGGCCGGGCTCCCGGTCGAGCTGCTCGCCCCGGTCACCGACCACTCCGCCTCCGACGACGTCGGGGTCGCCATCCTCGGCGCCGAGGAGAAGCCGTTCTGGAAGGACCACAAGGGGGCCGGCGTGAACGCGGTCCGCACCCAGACGCTGCTCCAGCGCGCCGACGTCGTCGTCGTCCGCTTCGGCGACAGGTACAGGCAGTGGAACGCGGCCTTCGAGGCCGGCTATGCCGCCGCGCTCGGCAAGCCGCTGGTGACGCTCCACGACGCCGACCTGACGCACGCCCTGAAGGAGGTCGACCGGGCCGCGATGGCGACCGCCCAGACCCCCGAGCAGGTGGTCGAGATCCTCCGCTACGCGGTCGCCGGCCCCGCCTGACCCGCGCCGCCCGCCGCGCTCAAGCTAGCCTTGTCGGTCGATCCCCGGAGGGGTGGCAGAGTGGTTGAATGCGGCGGTCTCGAAAACCGTTACTCGTCCTTTCGGGCGGGTCGAGGGTTCGAATCCCTCCCCCTCCGCTGCGGACTGCCGTTTCCGGCAGATCTGCAGGAGATGAGCGGGCAGCTCGTCCAGCGCCGAGCGATGAAGCTCCTGTCGCCTGCTCGGGTGCGGCAAGAAGAGCCTCTGCGCAACCGTCTGTAGCCAAGCGCCACTGCTCGGTCCTCGCGCGAACCGGTAGCGGGGTGAGGGAGCGCGCCCTACCATCAGCGCGGTGAGTCGCCGGATAGGCGTCATCGGCGTTCCCACCAGCGCCGGGGCGTTCGCCCCCGGACAGGAGAATGCGCCGCGGGCGCTGCGAGAGGCGGGACTGGTGGAGCGGCTGCACGACCGCGGGCTCGAGGTGCGGGACCACGGTGATCGCGAGCGGTGGCGCTGGCGGCCGGATCGCACGAACCCCCGCGCGCAGAACCTCGGCAAGGTCGTCGAGATCGTCGCCGACACCGCGCGTCGGGTGACGGAGGCGGCCAGCTCCGGTGAGCTGACTCTGATCCTCGGCGGCGACTGGACCGTCGGTGTGGGGACCGTCGCGGGGCACAGCGCGGAGCGGCAGCGCCCTGGCGTCATCTACTTCGACGCCCACGCCGACCTCAACGTGCCGGCGAGCGTCCGCTCGGGCACGCTCGATTGGATGGGGATGGCGCATATGCTCGGCGAGGAGGGCGCCCGCGCGGAGCTCGTGCAGGCGGGGCCAAGGGTGCCGCTGCTCGAGCCCGACCAGGTGGTCCTCCTCGGCTGGGACGCGGTGCAGTCAGAGGCGCACGAACGCGCGGCGATCAAGCGGCTGCGGCTAAACGTCATCTCAGCCGGCGAGGTCGCGGCCGACCCAGCCGCGGCGGCCGCCCGGGCGCTCGCGCTTCTCGACGGGCCCGATCGGCGTCTGCTGGTGCACTTCGACGTCGACGTCATCGACTTCACCGACACCCCCCTGTCGGAGAACTCGGGACGCAACGAAGGGATCCCCTACGACGCCGCGGCCGGCGCGCTTCGCGCGCTGCTGGCCTCACCGAGGGTGGCGGGGATGACGATCACCGAGCTGAACCCGGACCACGTCGAGGCCGAGTCGGGGAGTGTGGAGCGGCTGGTGCACGACGTGGCCGAGGGATTGCGTCCGCGGTAAGGGTGGCTGCCCTTTCTCGACGCCCAGGTAGCGAACGTGCACGGGTTGGCCGGTCGCCGTCGGTCCGCGCGGCGAACGCGCGCGATAACTCGCAGGAACACCGCGTGATTTACCGCGTGATTTGCAGGTTGCGCGCGACCGGGTCGGTGACCTCGGCGATACGTTCGACGTCGGCAACGGTCGGACGGGCTAGATCGGGGATTGCCGCCGCGAGCAAGGAACAGTGCGTTGGTCGAGCGCTCTGGGGCGGGAAGGCCCTCGCCCGACGAGCTGTGACTATCGGCTGATCTCGCGGAGCCTGCCCGTGTCAACCTCGTAGACAAAGCCTCGCACCCTGTCGGTGCGGGGGATGAACGGGCTCGACCTGATTCGCTCGATCCCCTCGCGCACATCCCGCTCGAGGTCCGAGAAGGCGAGGGCCCGCCACTCCGGCCGTTGGCCGGTTTCCCCCTCGAGCTTGTCGGCGAGCTCGTCGTCGCTGAAGGTGAGCATGCCGCAGTCGGTGTGGTGGATGAGGATGATCTCCTCCGTCCCCAACAGGTTCTGTGAGATCGCCAGCGAGCGGATCGCATCGTCTGAGACGACCCCACCGGCGTTCCGGATCACGTGGGCGTCGCCTTCGCTGAGACCGAGAAGGCCGTAGGGATTCAGGCGCGCGTCCATGCAGGCGAGGACCGCGACCTTTCGCCCGGGCGGCAGCGGAAGGTCGCCTTTATCGAAGCTCTCGGCGTAGCGCTCCGCGTTCTGGAGAAGCTCATCGGTGATGCTCATCAGGGTCTCCTTGTGAGCTTGTGGTGGGAGGGCTATTTCCCATAATTCGGATCTTCTTTAGGGAATATAGCTCGCCGGCGGCCGTGCGACTCGCCTGGAGCCAGTCAGGAGCACGCCCTCCTGAACCGACCGGCGCTCGCGCGGGAAGCCGATGCGATCGCTGGACGCTGCCGAAAATCGCACAAGGGAGAAGCGCCGGAGCGGTGCGGTGATCCGCGGTTGCACCGGGCCGTTCGACTTCTCGATCGCACGCATTCGTGGTGGTACGGTCGGCTAAGGGCGATGTTCGAATTCGGAGTCCTCGGGCCGCTCGAGGCAACCAGGGAAGGCGAGCCCCTTCGGCTGGGTGGTGGGAAGCAGCGCGCCCTGCTCGCGATCCTGCTGCTCAATGCCAACGCGGTGGTTTCCTCGGACCGGCTGATCGACGAGTTGTGGGGGGAGGCGCCCCCGGAGACGGCAGGCAAGGCGCTCCAGGTCCACGTCTCACAGCTGCGCAAGGTCCTGGAGCCCGAGCGGGGTCCCGGAGATCCCGCTCGAGTGCTGATCACCAAGCCGCCCGGCTACCTCCTCTCGGTCGAGCCCGACCAGCTAGATCTGACTCGCTTCGAGCGACTTACGCGCGAGGGCCGCGAGGCGCTCGCATCCGGCGACCCGCAGCGGGCGAGCCGCCTTCTCGCAGAAGCGCTCTCGCTGTGGCGCGGAGCGCCGCTCGCCGACCTCGCCTATGAGCCGTTCGCGCAGGGCGCGACCCCGCCCCTCGAGGAGCGGCGGCTGGCGGCGCTCGAGGACCGGGTCGAGGCAGACTTCGCCTGTGGCCGCGATGCCGAGCTGGTTGGAGAGCTCGAGGAGCTGATCGCCGCCGAGCCGCTTCGCGAGCGCCCTCGGGGCCAGCTGATGCTCGCGCTCTACCGCTCCGGGCGCCAGGCCGAGGCCCTCCACGCCTACCGCGCGGCTCGCGACGTCCTGGTCAAGGAGCTGGGGATCGAGCCCGGAAGGGAGCTGCACCGCCTCCACGAGGCGATCCTCAGACAGGATCCCGAGCTCGACCCAGGACGGGAGCGGCTCGTCGGCGCCGCGGCCGAGCGCGAAACGACGCAGGGGAGCGAACCCGCTGGACGAGCGGAGGAGCCCTTCGTCGGCCGTGAGCGCGAGCTCAGCCAGCTCGCGGCCGCGCTCGATCAAGCCCTCGAGGGGCGCGGAAGCGTCTACCTGATCGGCGGCGAGCCCGGGATCGGCAAGAGCCGGCTCGCCGATGAGCTCTCCGCGCTGGCGCGCGAGCGGGAGGCGCGCGTGCTGTGGGGGCGCTGCTGGGAGGCCGGCGGGGCGCCGGCCTATTGGCCCTGGGTGCAGGCGCTGCGCGGCTACATCGCGGATGCCGATGCCGAGCGACTGCGGGTCCAGCTCGGGGCGCATGGCTCCGAGGTCGCACAGCTGCTGCCCGAGCTTCGAGATCGGTTCCCCGAACTTCCGCTACCCGCCTCGCCCGAGTCGGAGGGCGCCCGCTTTCGCCTCTTCGACGCCACCGCAGGGTTCATCAGTCGGGTGGCGGACGACGTTCCCCTGGTGCTCGTGCTCGACGACCTGCACGCCGCCGATACCCCATCCCTCCTCATGCTCAGATTCATCGCCGGCGAGCTCGGTGGTGCCGCGGTCCTCGTCCTCGGCACCTACCGCGACGTGGAGGTCACCCCCGGCCATCCTCTCGACGCGGCGCTCGACCACCTCGGGCGGCAGCAGGCCGCCCACCTGATCTCACTTCGAGGACTAAAGGAATCCGAGGTCTCGAGCCTGATCACGGTGAGCGCCGAGGTCGCCCCGTCACGTCGGGCCGTCTCGGCCATCCACCGCGGAACCGGCGGGAATCCCCTCTTCGTCGAGGAGCTCGTACAGCTGCTCGTCGCGGAGGACCGCCTCGAGGAGGCAACCGGTGAGGGGGCGGTTCGGGTCGGGATCCCGCGGGGGATCCAGGAGGTCATCGGTAGGCGACTGGAGAGGATCTCCGCCGACTGTCGGCGTGCGCTCGGCGTAGCTGCCGTGCTGGGGAGGGACTTCGACCTCGACGACCTCGCGGAGGTGACGCAGCGCCCCTCGCCTGAGCTCCTCGACGTCTTCGACGAGGCGATCTCGGAGCGTATCGTCGCCGAGGTGTCGGGCATGCCCCACCGGCTTCGCTTCTCGCACGTGCTGATCCGGGACGTGCTGTACGAGGAGCTGGGGGCGTCGCGGAGGCGTCGCCTCCATGCTCGGGCTGGGGAGGCCCTCGAGACTCTCCACGGGCGCGATCTCGACCCGCATCTGGCGGAGCTCGCCCACCACTTCTTCGCGGCGGGTCCCGCCGGCGACCCGGCAAGGGCGCTCGGGTACGCGCGCCGGGCAGGGGGGCACGCCGCCGGTCAGCTCGCCTACGAGGAGGCCGCCCGCCTCTACGAGCTGGGCATCGGCGTGCTGCGGACGGCGGGGCCAGGTGACGAGGCAACGCGCTGCGAGCTGATGCTCGCGCTTGCCGAGGCCCGGCTTCACGCCGGCAACGAGGAAGAGTCCAAGGCCATGTCGCTCACCGCTGCCGAGATCGCACGCAGGATCGGCGCCTCCGAAGCGCTCGGGCGGGCGGCGCTCAGCTACGGCGGCGTCACGGTGTGGTCGGCGGCGCGGGCGGATCCGCGCCTGATACCCCTGCTCGAGGAGGCACTGGCTTCGCTACCCGCCTCGGATAGCTCCCTGCGAGCCAAGCTGATCGCGAGGCTGGCCTGCGCGGTCCGCGACCAGCCGGACCGGGACCGCCGATTGCCGCTCAGCGACGAGGCCGTGGCGATGGCGCGGCGGCTCGGCGATCCGAGGACGCTGGCGTACGTACTCGACGGGCGCTGCATCATCTTGACCGACCCGGGATCCATGGAGAGGTTCACCGAGAGCGCGCGTGAGGTGGTGGCGCTCGCCGAGGAGATCGACGAGCCCGAGCGCGCCTTCACCGGAAACCTCTACCTCGCCTGCTCGCTGCTCCAAGCGGGCGATGTCGAGGGCATGAGGAGGACGCTGAGGACGATGAGCCGGGTTGGCGATGAGCTCAAGGAGCCAACCTATCGCTGGGGCTCGCGCGAGTTCGAGGCCGCGCTGGCGTTGTTCGAGGGCCGGTTCGATGCCGCGGAAGCGCTGACGCTCGATGCCTACGAGGTCGGGCGACACGCGGTGCGGTTCAACGCCGTCTCGAGCTACCGGCTGCAGCGATTCCTGCTTCACCGCGAACGTGGAGGGCTAGAGCGGTTGGAGGGCGATCTCCGCACGGGCGCGACCGAAACCCCGACCTACCACATCTTGCGCTCGGCGCTCGCCAACCTCTGCATCGAGCTCGGCCGTGCCGACAGCGCACGGACAGTCTTCGAGGAGCTGGCGCGGGACGACTTCGAGCAGGTCTATCGCGACGAGGAGTTCCTCGCCTCGATGACCTTGCTGGCGGAGGTATGCGTCTCGCTCGCCGACCTCGAACGAGCGGCGCGGGCCTACGAACTGCTAATGCCGCACGCCGAGCGGAATGCGTTCGGGCTGATCGAGATCGTGCTCGGGGCGGTGGCGCGGCCTCTGGGTCTGCTGGCAGGCGCCCTCGGTCGCACGGAGGAGGCGATCGCTCACCTCGAGCAGGCGCTCGAGATGAACGCGCAGATGGGAGCGCGGCCCTGGGTCGCCCATACCAAATACGACCTCGGCCGCGTTCTCGCGCAAGCCGGAGCTGCGAGGGCCGGACGCTCGGCCGCGTTGCTCGACGAGGCGCTCGCCGAATACCGGGCTTTGGGCATGACGCCCTGGGTGCGGAAGGCGGAGCGGGAGCTCGCAAGACTGGGGGCAGCAACC